>DATGFY010000126.1:0-4959 GCA_035308785.1 Bacteroidota bacterium
CTCTCGATGGGATTGGACCGGAGGATTTGAAGGTGCAAGAGTTATTGCGACGCATCGATTCCGCCGTGGAAGAGATAATACTCGCGTTGAACCCGAATATCGAGGGTGAAGCGACCACCATTTATCTTACCCGGCTGTTAAAGCCGCTTGGAGTCAAAGTTACCCGGCTTGCGCGTGGGATACCAATGGGTGGTGATCTGGAATTCGCCGATGAAGCCACACTCTCCCGCGCTCTCGTAGGGCGCGTTGCCGTTTGACCGAGAGATGAGATATTCCCACTCCAAATGATCCTCCGGTTTGCTCCGTTACTCTTGATTGCAGTTGCTCCCGCATTTCAATCGTGCAATATTTTCGAAACCGGGACACCACAATCGCCGAATCAGGGAAACTCGTCATACCAATCGCCCGTGACTCCCGATATTGTCTTGCAAAATCTTGTGAGCGCCGTCGCTGAATCCAATCTCAACAATTATCTGCTCTCATTTCCCGATACGACCGCGACAACAAGGAGATTTCAGTTTGTTCCCTCTCCGGAAGTCGCTTCCACTTACGCGAGCGTTTTTCGATCGTGGTCGGTTTCTGATGAACGTACGTACTTCCAGAATCTGGGATCGCCCGTTAACGGCGCGCCGAATCTTGATATCCCCACCGATCAGCCGCCGCAAGTCAACACTCCCGATTCTGTCGTCTATTCACTCAACTATACCTTGTTTTACCCGACGCGCAATCACAGCGTGCCGCAATCGGTTCAAGGCAGAATGCAACTCAATCTCCGTTCCGATGCTCAGGGAAAATGGGCAATTTATTACTGGCAGGATTTCAAGACGACGAACGATTCTACGTGGAGCTATCTCAAAGCAGTCTTTTCCGGCGGCAGCTAAGATGTCACGCTCAAAGACTCTTTTGCCGGGACTCGCGATGGTTTGCTCATTTTTTTCAATGAGCTGTCTCAATCCCTTTTCTCCACGGCTCGATCTGGCTCCGCCTTCGCAGCTCTGCACAGACTTAACTTCGGTCGATAACGTTTTGTGCACGTTCCGCAATGCGTACACGTTCAAGGATACAACATTGTACAGCACAATTATTGCCAGCGATTTCGTGTTTACCTATCGCGATTACGATCTGGGTGTCGATGTAAGTTGGGGCCGGACGGACGAAATGCGAACCACGTACGCCCTTTTTCAGAGCGTTCAATCGCTTACGCTCATCTGGAATAACGAGATCTCGTCCAGCGGTAACGACACAGTCTATTCAAGCATCCGAGGATTCGATTTGACGATAACATTTAACCCGAGCGACGTTACCCATATCGATGGCTATGCAGATTTAACGTTTGCCCGCCCCACTCCATCCGCCGGATGGAAAATTACTCAATGGCGCGATGAATCGAACTTCTAACATTGCCTATCAGGGCGAACCGGGTGCGTTCAGCGAGGAAGCTGCCGCCATTTATTTCGGCAAGAGCATTCGCACAACACCCTGCAAGTCTTTTACAGACGTCTTTCGGGGGGTCGAACGGAAGCGATGCGATTTCGGCATCATCCCAATTGAGAATTCGCTCTTTGGAAGCATTCATGAGAATTACGATTTGCTGCAGCGGCATTCGCTCTTCATAACGGGAGAAGTCAAACTTCGAGTCGTACATTCCTTGCTCGCAAACAAGGGTGTAACTCTGAAAAATGTTCGGTATATTTACTCGCACCCGCAAGCTATCGGTCAATGCGACAGGTTTTTAGGATCGGTTCCGAGAGTGGAAAGCGTTGCGATGTACGATACTGCCGGAGCGGCGAAGTTCATTAAGAACGAACGGCGCCTTGATGCGGCCGCAATCGCAAGCGCACGTGCCGCAAAAATATACGGATTGAATATTCTTCGACGCGGCATCGAGAATGACCACACGAATTTTACGAGATTCTTAGTCCTCTCCCGGAAACACTCATCTCCGAAAAAGAGGGCGAAGACCTCAATCGTGTTCAGTATGAACGACATTCCCGGAGCGCTGTTCAAAGCCCTGAGCGTCTTTGCGATGAGGGATATCAATCTTCACAAGATCGAATCGCGGCCGCTCGTTGGCAAGCCATGGGAATACTTGTTTTACGTGGATTTTGAAGGATCGCTCGACAGTGAACGAGCAAAGAATTCGTTGCGCCATCTTGAAGAAATCACCGCATATCTCAGAGTACTCGGCTCCTATGAAGAAGCACCCAATCCTTCTCTGTGAAGCAGTGCGAGTTTTCACCGCAGACATTCCTATCAATGGATAATAAATGAATCTCGGTTACGTCATAGGAGAAGGACTCGCGGGATTCCGCCGCGCGCGACTTGCGGCAATCGGATCGATTCTCACAATTACGATCTCGTTGTTGTTACTCGGCATTTTTTACCTAGTGTCAAGCTCCTCTTCGCGTCTGGTCGAGAGCATTCGTGCGAGAGTCGAAATGGAAGCATTTCTTGTCGAGCCGGTCTCCCGTCAAACGGTCGCCGACATCCAGAAATCGCTCCAATCTATTCAGGGCGTCGAGCATGTTCAATTTATTTCGAAAGATGAGGCGGCGAAGGTCTTCAAGCAGGAATTCGGCGAGGACATCGGCCAGGTGTTGGATTTTAATCCCCTTCCACCCTCATTTAAGATATTTCTCGCAGAAAAATTTAGGACGAGCGATAAGGCGGATATGATCTTTAAGCGGGTCAAGGCGGTGCAAGGAATCGACAATGTAGTTTACCGGAAAGACCTTTTGGAGTTTCTTGATAAACGCGCGCAATCGCTTGACACCATCGGTCTCGCCCTCGGACTTTTAATCGGTATATCCGCGATATTCCTTGTATCGAATACGATACGGCTGACGATTTATGCGAAACGGAAAGCGATTCAGGCGATGAAACTCGTGGGGGCATCGCGATCATTTATCCGTGCACCGTTCATGATTGAAGGAATGGTTCAAGGCATGTTGGGCGGCCTATTCGCGGCGGGTTTATTGTATTACGGAGTTTCGATGGGAACTGCGATACTGTTGCCCGATCTTGGCGCGCTTCTGAGTATCGACATCCTCTTCTATGTCGAAGTTATTGGCGCGGGTGCATTCCTCGGGCTGCTTGGAAGTACGATTTCTGTTAGACGATTTATTGGCGAGACGATTGTCTAAAAAAGTGAAGCCCGCTAACGCGGGCTTCATATACCAAAATAATTGTTAATATCTTTAGCCTTGAGCGAAGCGGCGCTTCACTCTACATCTGTATTTCCTACCAGGTCAATCCCTTTTTCGTTAGGTAATCTTGCGCGTTTGATTGTCCCATGCGGGCAGCCTTGCGAACCTCATCCAGTCCGGAATCTTCGTCTCCATTCTTCTCCAACGAAATACCGAGCATATAATGCGCGGAAGCCATGTCCGATGCCAAATCAATCGTTTTACGGAAATACTCTATCGCATCACTATATGATGCTTTGCTGTAATACGCGAGTCCGCAGTTGTAGTAAGCGTTTGTATAATCTGATTTTTGATCGATCGCCTTTTTATTATACTCGATTGCGTTATCCCAATCGTCCTTGTTGTAATATGCAAGCGCGAGATTATAATACGCATCCGGATAAGTGGGCTGGAGGATAACGGCAGTCAAGTAATAAAGGATCGCCATGTCGTATTCCTTGGCATTATTCGCATCGTATCCTTTATTGTAGTAATCCAATGCTGTAAGCGTGCTTGAACCGGTGGTTTCGGTTGAGCTACCGTTAGAGGTGGTAGTGCCCGTTGAGCTGCCAAAGTCATCGCTGGCAGTGTACAAAGAAAAGACATCGTTATGCTTATCGAGGAACGATTGAGAGGCGGTATATCCCAGCCGAACCGCTTTCTGAAATGCACCTTTCGAGTGGGTGTAATCCGCGTTATAGTAGTACGCCAACCCAAGATTGTGATAAGCCTTTTCATCTTCGGGTTTCAAGCTGATCGCTTTTTTATTTGCCTCGATCGATTTCTCATAGTTGCCCTTATAATAATATGCGAGCCCCATATTGTAGTACGCGCTTGCGTACGTCGGGTCTTGATCGATCGCCTTCTGATTATATGTAATCGCATTTTCGTAATCTTCTTTATTGAAATATGCCAGTCCGATGTTATAATACGCGTCGGCATAATCGGGTTTCTGTGCAACCGCCATCTTGTAATCGTAGATGGCGTCATCATAATTCTTGGCTTCGTTAGCGTCGTACCCTTTATTGAACCACTCGGTCGCGGTCAAGCCGCCGCTGTTTTGGCTTGAATTGGAAGAATACGTGGTGGTGGAATACAATGAGAACACCGCACTGTGGTCATCAAGGAACTTTTGCGAAGCGCTGAATCCCATACCCACCGCTTTTTCAAAGGTGCCTTTCGAAAGCGCATAATCTCCGTTGTAATAGTATGAAAGTCCGAGATTATGATACGCTTTGTCATAGCTGGGCTTTAGCTCGATCGCCTTCTTGTTGTTCTCGATCGATTTGGGATAATCTCCCTTGTAATAATAGGCAAGCGCAGCATTGTAGAAAGCGTTCACGTACGTCGGATCGTAATACACAGCATCCATGTTGTATTGTATCGCCCGATCGTAGTCACTCTTGTTGTAATAGATCAACGCGAGATTGTAATACGCATCGGGATAATTGTATTTCTGTGCGATAGCGTTCTTGTAATACGCGATCGCGTTATCCTCATCCTTCGCTTCATCGGCATCGTAGGCCTTGCTGAACCACTGCTCCGCAGTCATCGTGCCCGAATTATCGGTAGAACTTGTTGATGAAGACAAGGAGACGCTGGCAAACTCTTTTGAGTGATCGTTGAGGAAGGTCTGTGAGGACAAGTAGCCTAACTCTGCCGCCCGTGAGAGAGCTTTCTTCGATTCTGCGTAGTCGCCCTTATAAAAATAGGCGAGTCCAAGATCGTGATAGGCGAGATCATAGTCTGCCTTGAGCGAAAGGACCTTGTTATA
>DATGFY010000127.1:0-5103 GCA_035308785.1 Bacteroidota bacterium
ATGGGCGATGTTGCGCGCCACCGAATATTTTTCGAACGTGACAACGTTTGTCACCGCGCGGTCGCTTTGTTGGTTCACGTTATACCCTATCACCGCAAGCGAGATAATCAGCGATCCTACCATGATCATTGCAAAATTTCCCATATGTGCCCCTTATTGTATGTAATGCATGTTTGGAAGGTAAATCAGCTTGGCAAAATCGGCGCCTCCGTAAACCGTATCGGTGACCGTGCCGTAAACGACGGTGCTGATTGGATCGGGCGTTTGGATCGAAAGACTTACCCGAATCTGCCGGACCTTATACAAATTTGCAGCCGAAACCGGCGTGCTTAACTGGTTCAACAGCGAATCGTAATACTGAAGGTAGAAGCTCGTTACGTTATAGCTGATGAACAATTGGGCACCATCAACCGTTCGCGTAAGCTGTTTGTCGTTCGGATTATGTGAAACGGAATTCGAAGCACCGGTTTGGTATTCAATAATGTTGATGATGCCCGTATTATTCAGATCAGCTTCAAATTTCAAATGGCTTGAATCGGCAATGAGAAGCTTATTGACAAACGTCGGTACGTTATACCCCATCTTGTAAATATCCCACTCGATAATCCGGCTCAACTGCGTTGTCTGTTTTTGCATTTCATAATCTTCCAGACTGGTATAATTGCCGGTAACCAAGGTGGAATTCAACCGCAAGAGCATCACAATAAGCATGCCTGCAAAAATCGTAGAACCGATGACATCGTAGATTACGCTCATAGGAATACCTGGCTGTGTTGGTCAGTTGAAATACGAACGGTAGACAATGATGTCGGTAATCAACATTGCTTTTTTCATTTCGGGGCTCGATACGCGCACCGCGATCTTTTTCAAAAAGGTCGGTGTGCCGGACCTCGTAGATCCGTCAGCCTCAGAAACATAATAGACCGAATCGATAACGTAAAAACCTTTGACTCTCTTCCCCACCGCAAGGCCTGAGATGGCGCTAAAATTTGCATCAACAATCCAATTGCCGGTGATGCGGGCAGTAGTATCCCAACGCGAGTACCCGTTATAGTCGCCGATGTCGTTATAATACGCCACAGAGTTGTGCGGGAAAACGGTATCGGGCAAAGAGACATTGTTGGATTCGGCGCTGGTAGGTCCGTTGCTTGAGGAAAGTAAAGAGGCGCTAAATATCGGTCCGGCAATCGTTGCATCATCGAAACCTTTACTGTACATCTCGTCCAGCATCGATTGAGCAATCGAGACGGCGTCAACGGACGCTTCGGTGTCCATCATGGTTTGCCCCTGGCTCATGACGATTCTGTTTACCGTCAAAGAAAGGACGCCCAGGAGAACAATCGCTCCTGTCACCAACATCATCTGACCCAGATTCATATCGTCGTTCTACCTCAGTCGTTGTTTATGAAATACTACTCCCTCAAGATATGCGAGAAGGCAAGGAGATGCAAGCAGGGTTGTGAGCGCAGTCAACGGCTCACGGTGACGGGAACGACCTATTCTTCCTCGACTGTGGTGGAGATCACTTCTTCGAGAGAAGTAGTGCCTTCCTTCATGCGCTCCATGCCCGATCGGCGCAAAGTCCACATGCCGTCTTTCGAGGCTTGATCGCGGATGGCGTTTTCATCGACCTTATCGCCGGCATTAAGGATAATATCTTTGATGGCTTTGCTGAAATACAACGCCTCGTGAATAGCGGCGCGGCCTTTGTACCCGCCGCCGCATTTATCGCATCCCACAGCTTTAAAGTACTTATGCGCCTTGACGTCTTCTTCGCTAAATCCGAATTTCAGAAGATCGCCTAACTCCGATTCATCAAGCGGCACCTTGCATATCTTGCACAAGGTGCGGATAAGGCGCTGCGCAACGATGATGTTGATGGCGTACGCGATAAGGAACGGCTCGATCCCCATCTTATAGAGACGGGCAACTGCGCTTGGCGCATCGTTAGTATGAAGAGTTGAGAACACAAGGTGACCGGTGTTGGCCAGCTTGATAGCCGTTTCAGCGGTCACTTTATCGCGCATTTCACCGACGAGCACGATATCGGGATCGTGACGCAAGATACCGCGAATCGATTGCTCGAACGTCATCTTCGGTCCGATCTTCAGCTGACGGGCACCCTTGATAATGTACTCCACCGGCTCTTCGATGGTGAGCACGTTTACGGTTGGATCGATCACTTGGTAAAGAGCAGCGATCAGCGTTGTCGATTTGCCGGAACCCGTAGGACCGGTGAGGATAATGATCCCCTGTGGCTTCTTGATCGCCTTGTAAAAGAACCCGCGCGCGGGTCCCTGCAAGCCTAATTTTTCAAGATCGGTGATGACTTTGCGGTCGTCAAGGACACGGATAACAACCGATTCAAATTTGTGCTTGAACTCAGTCGTCACAATCGGCATGATCGAAACACGGAAGCGCAACTGGTGGCCGTCGATCGTGCGCTGAATAAAACCGTCTTGCGACATTTCGCGCTCGAACCGGTCAACGTTCTTCGTACGATCTTTGATAACGGCAAGGACGGCCTCCGGCAGGGTATTCTCCTGGCAATGCCACACCTGCAAATCGCCGTCGTTTCGGAACATGAAGTTTGTTTTGTTGCCTTCCGAAGGTAAAATATGAATATCGCTCACTCCCCTGCGTACCGCTTCGACAATACAGCCTTCGAAGAGGTTCACTAAAGCGCTTTTGTTAATTTCTGCTTCGAGCGCTTCTTCATCGACCGCCACGTCTTCTTCCGCGGCCGAGATAGTCACTTCGGTATCCTGGATCATCTTCAAGAATTCGTTCTGCGGCGGAACGACCTGTTCCATCAACCCCTGGAGATCCTTCAGGCGGCAATAGCAGACTTCATATTTCTTGACATTGAAATTGCGGGCGATCGACGGGATATTGCGGTCGGTCGGATCGGCAGCGACAATGATAAGTTTCTCCGATTGCCGCTCGTCGAATTTCAGCGGCATCATGCGGGTTTGAATGACAAGATCGCGGGTCACTTCCGGCAGAGCATCGACAAGCTTTTTGATAAAATCGATACGTGCCGGATCGATCGTCTCATCATTCAAATAAACTTCACGGAAGGCGTAGAGATTGGCAACTTCGCGAAAAACGGCGTCGTGATCGATATTGAAATCGGAGACGAGGATCTGGCCGAGATTCCTCCGGTTCTTCTTGTCCTCCCCTTCCTTCACGCTCAATGATTTTTCGAGCGTTTCGTAATCGATAATACCTTTCTTAAGAAGGGTATATCCTATTTTATCTGTTATATCTACATCAGGCATGCTGCAAATTTCCTTTCGATCCGCGCAGGCATTGAGAATACATTAATGATTGACGCTTGGGTGAAATGTTGCTGTTTCTGACGACGCAAGGGTCAACAGGAGCAACACGACCATAATAATCATGTTGACCCACAAAGAAATAAAATCGACGACGTTCTTCATTTTATATGTTGTTTCCTGCTCATAGTACTCCGCGAGCTGCTGGGCAGTGTTCTTTACAGTTCCGGTTTCAGAACCGGAATGGAAACGCGAGATGGCAGTCTTCGTGAAGACCCCCGACGCCTCGAACGCCTCCGTAAGGCCCGCGCCTTTATCGATCATCATCGGCAAGGCAATGTTCCGTATCCGGGAATCCATGTATTTGTTGCCGCACGCATCGGAAGACATCTTGATGACTTCGATGTTTTCGCCCGAACCGCTGTACAACGCGTAAAAGACTCGGCAGAAAATCTCAATGTTGGTCTTGTGAAGAAGCGGACCAAGAACGGGGATCTTCCACAAATACTGATCGCGCAGAAGCATTCCGCGTTCGGTCTGGAAAAAGAACCGGTAACCAACAACGACCGGTATGACAACCGCAGCGAGAAGAACTCCGTAATGCGCCGAAAGAAAATCGCTCCCCTTCAGCGTCCAGTATGTATAAGGGAATTGCTTATGAAAATCTTCTTCTTTCATAAATTTGAGGAAGATGCCCGCGATGCTCGGGAAAATGTCCATGACGTAGTACCCGACTGCGCCCGCAAGAGCAAGCAACGTAACCAACGGCATCACCAACGCGCTCTTAAGATTCTTCTTAAATTGCACGTTGCGTTCGATGAACTTCGCGGTGCTTTCATAAATCTCCGCCATGTTGCCGCTCTTGGAAGCAAGGCCTAGCATATGCGCAACAAACCTGCCGAGAACCGCTTCCTGGCGGATGAAAACTTTTTCGCTGTCTTTCCCTTGCTTAAGCTCGGTGTTGATCTCCTTGATGCATTCGCGGAGAACCGGGTTCTGGATATCGTTCACCATCAGCGTAAGCACTTCATTGTAGGGCAGCTTCTGCCGGATAAGATCGGAGCTAACGCGCACGAAGGAAACAATTTCCGTCGCGGGGGGAGCCATCTTAAGATTTCCGAGCAGCTTCTTATTGACATGCAGGACTTTGTAGCCCATCTTCGAAAGCGCATCCTGCACCTCCTCTTTCGTGAAGGCCTTCTGTTCGCCTTTGAGCGGTTTCTCGCCCGCCTTCTGTACCGTGTACATGAAGGTGGAGCGCTGAATCACCTTGTTGAGCTTGAATTTGCGTTGAGTCGCAAGCGCCTGTGCCTTGACCTTTGCGGCCCGCGAAGATTCCGCCTCGATCACACCTTGAACGATACGGCCGGTGGCACTAAGTCCTTCAACACGAAATTCACCCATGAGTATCACCTGTAGAATGATGAGAGAAATGCGATCTCTGTAGCGTCTGTTTGTTCATATAATCGTAATATCCCGAAGCATGCCGCGCGCGGAATTCCGAAGAACCCCTTTTGTTGCGAATACGTTCAATGTATGAAGGAAGAGAGAAAAAAACAAGCATCATAGAGGCGGATTTCAGTGAATGTGATAATCTGCACATATTCGACGGAAATCCACCCGAGAAGGGGTGACCGGGGGTAACTCCCAAATAACCTTTTGAAAATAAAGAAATTAAATGGAAGCCAGCTTCTTGCGGATCGATTCCAGCGCTTGCGACGCGGCGGGGTCGGCAGGGTGAATTGCCAGCAATTCACCATAATAATGTTCCGCCGTTCGGAGCCGCGAAAGGCCGCTAAACGTTTCACCGAGAAATGCCAATGCG
>DATGFY010000128.1:0-5705 GCA_035308785.1 Bacteroidota bacterium
AAACGATTCGTGGCTCTCGATCAATCCCTGAATGAATTTCATCTTCTGGAGGCGCTGATCGATTTCGTGATCGAGCTGGAGCAGCGCGCGTTCGCGCTCATCAAGATCTTTCTTCAGCAGCCGCTTTTCTTTCTCGCGCTCAACCAGATTCATTTCGCTTTCTACGAATCTGCGGCGAAGTTCGCGGTCCTGTTCGGTTTGAGCTGCAACGCGACTCGTAAATTCCGCAATGTCGTTCTGATAGAGGGCAACATCCTCGCGGGCGCGGTCGATTCGACCGGAGAAATTATCGGCTTGCGCTTTGAGGCGTTCCGATTCCCCCCGCTTGTCTAAATTCGCACGCGAATACCCAAGGATAGCTTCGTTAAGCGATTGAACCAAAGCCTTCTTCTCATCGAATGCCTGTCCTGCCGCCAGGACTTCGGCCTTAGCGCTATCGTACGACGCCTTAAGAGTCGAAATTTCGTTGCCTAAACGGACACGATTTTGTTCTAAATCGGCAGTCTCGCGGCGAAGCTTTTCCTGCTGGGCATGCAGCTCAATCTTCTCTCGTTCGTACCGGGAAATATTATCTGTCAATGATACGCGGCGTTCGGTCGCGATGAGTAACTTTTCTTCCTGCCGGTGAAGTTCTTCGCGGTGCGTTGTAAGCTCGCGCCGGGCAGCCGATAGCGTATCTTCAATCTGCCGGAGTTCATCTCGAATGGAATCGAGCTGTGCTTCTTGCGCATTCAAAGATGAATCGATGCGGTCTTTCTCGGTGGTTGCACTTGCAAACCGCTGCTCGAGTGGTATCAACCGGTCCAAAAGTTCGGCAAACTCGCGTTCGAGCAATTCGATTTCTAACGCACGGAAGCGCGTATTGACTTCGTTGTATTGTTCGGCTTTCTTCGCTTGCCGCTCAAGCGAATTGACCGACTTCTGCACCTCTCTCACGATATCGTTTACACGATTCAAGTCTTGCTGGACGGTGTCCAGCTTCCGGTACGCAGCTTTACGACGATGCTTGTATTTCGTCACCCCTGCCGCTTCTTCGAACAACTTCCGCCGCTCATCGGTTTTATCGCTCAGGATCGTTTCGATCATCTTCAACTCGATCACCGAGTAGGCGTCGGAACCCATGCCGGTATCCATGAAGAGATCGACGATGTCCTTGAGCCGGCATGGCACTTTGTTAAGAAGATATTCGCTTTCGCCGGAGCGGAAGACGCGGCGCGTGATTGTTACTTCGGTGTACTCTGTCGGCAGGATCCCTTTGGTATTCTGAATTGTTAAGGAAACCTCGGAAAGTCCCAGCGGCTTGCGGTTCTTCGTTCCGTTAAAGATAACATCTTCCATCTTATCGCTGCGGAGTGTAGAATATTTCTGCTCGCCCAGCGCCCAGCGGATGGCATCGACGATATTCGTCTTGCCGCAACCGTTCGGTCCCACAATCGCCGTCACGCCGGAATCGAATTTGAGATCGACTCTCTGTGCAAACGACTTAAACCCGATTATTTCGATGTTCGATAGATACACTTACGATCTCGCCATCGAGTGAAGGAGAAATTTCATGTAGATCGAAGTTGATTGCGTATAATCGAGATATCCGTACGCAACAACTACCAGTATGAGCAACAGCAAAACTCCGCCGGTATAAACGCGGGCGGGCTGAGTATCGTAAATTATCGATATCCCTTTCAGCAACCGTATTGCAACCCAAACGATCATCACGCCCAATATTACAAACACCGGAATGATATATGCATCGGTTTCCATCAAACGGTACAGGATCATTGCCATGGGAATAAGTATGATAAACGGCAGCATCGACCAGACAACGATGGAAAATGCGTGATAAAAATAAACAGCAGAGCGGACCAACGCAGAAAAGAGCATCACCAAAAGCGTTATCACAACCACTTTGATAACAATAAGAAGCGAAAACACACCGATGAATTTGATCGGACTCCAGATCAAATGAACCACTGAATTCTTAATCCCATCGGTCAAAAATTGGCTTAGGATGTTATCGAGCAGCAGGTCGTACCGGTAGTGCGAGAGGATGCTCGATAAGATTGTGGACCATGTCAGCGCGATAACGATGAGGAGGAACGACGATTGCATGTAGGTCAATATTCTCTGATCGCGCACATCGGCAAAGAAATTGTACGTGCGGATCATCGAGCGCATTACATTATCGCGGAAACGCCGGTTCGTGTTGTAAAAAAACGCGAGCGAGACGAGGATCGTCAAGCCGGAAACGACATAGATAATCGGCACGCCAGGCGAATAATTCCCCACAGGCAGCGCCTGAATCTTTTCCCCGTTGAACAACGCCCGCACCACATCGAACGAAACACGTTTATCGCGCTCGTACCCCAGAATGCCGAGCGTTTGGACGAACGCATCGGACGAATTCGTGGTTAACGCCGGCCGATCGGTGCGCCAATCGCTAAACGCCATGATCACCGAACCGGCGATCTTTTCGTCTTTCGCGCCATCGTAAAATCGCATAAAATATCGCGCTTGGGCTTCCAGCGAGCGCGGATCGCTGTATCCTTTGCGGTCGCCCGGTTCAACGCTTCTTCCATACGCTGTAATGATGATCGGTTTAGCAGGATACGAGGTTCGAAGACGATTCAACGATTGCTTGACGTCGCGGATTTCGCTTTGGCCTGCATCGAACCCAATAATATCGAGCGCAGCAAGTGAAGCATCGTGCGTCGTGGAAGTTGAGTAATACACAGGGCGGCCGTCGAGGGACTTGATGAGGTTCTTCGCGGTGCCCACATATTCGCCCGCGGATGGCGCGAACGATTCGAACTTATCCCCAATCCCCCATGCAATCACCGAGGCATGATTTTTATCGCGCTGTACCATCTCGCGAAGCGTGTTGGAGGTGAGTTCTTGATAGTAATCACGCAACAAGATCTCCGACGGGACTCCGACAAGGGGGATTTCTTCCATCGCCAAAATGCCGTACCGGTCGCAGAGGTTCAGGAGATACGGATGCGGTGGGTATGGAAAACGAATAAGGTTCGCACCAATCGATTTAATCTGCGCAACGTCGCGTTCCATCGCTTCGTATGTCATCGCAGAGCCGAAACTCGGATGATCTTCGTACCATACAAGCCCTTTAATCGGCGTGACAGCGTTATTGATCAAAAGTTTTCCGTTCGTCCAGGCAATCGTCCTCAAGCCCACGTCGAGGGAATACTCGTCGATAACGATTGCAGTCTTTGGCGCCGTGGGCTTCAGCGCTACGCTCTTTTGTTTCTGCTGAGCGGTCGTCTGCACAATTTGGCACTTGATGACGTAAAGATCGGGCTGTTCGGGCGACCAAAGTTTGGGAGCGGGGATAGTTACATCTGCGCTGACACGAACGGATTTATTTATCTCGGGAGTCAGCGGCGTTATTTCGCTTCGGGTGATGAACTCACCCTTGAGCTTGTCATACACTTCGACCTGGTAGCCGAGGGCGCTGCCATCGGAAGATTTTATTCCCGACCACTTATCGATCACCTCCGCAGCCACCGTGAGATAGCCCGACGTACTGTCCTTTTCCACCGATGTCTGCACGTCGGCGCGTTCGATATACAATTTGGGAGTTGCCAGGAGATAAATATCGCGCGAGATGCCGCCGTAACTCCTCCAGCCGCCGACTTCCTGCCGAAGCGGGAGCGTCGTCCGAGTTGTCAGTTCGTTATCCACACCAATGCTGATGGTGTTTTCGGAACCCACCTGAAGAGTATTGGGTTGAATGGGAATTACGACCGAAGTATATCCGCCCTGGTGCCGTCCTACGAAATTTCCGTTTATCGTAATTTCGCTCTGATAATTTATGCCATAGAAGACCAGGGAAAAGGCATACTTATCGAGCATTTCGGACTTGATTTCAAACGTGCGCTGAAAAGTTACTTTGGCAGGTATATCGTACACGGCAGGAAGAGTAACAGAATTCCATTCTTTGCCGTCGAGAGAATATTTCCACTCGCCCGAAAGATCGAGCTTGGTTCTGGAGGGACTATCGGGAAACATACCGGGGTCCGCGCCTGTGCGCGTATGCTCCCCGTTCTCGAAGAAAGTGATTTGAGCGAAAACTGCGCATGAAAACAACAAAACGAGCGCAGTATGTGCAAGAAATCGCAATGTTTCGTTAGAAGGTTTGGGATTGCGCCAGCGGCAATTACGGCGCGTACTCACAATATACAAAAATCGGGAGGCGAAAGCAAGGAAAATCAATGGATTTCGCCGATTTCCTTAAAGTTGAATACGAGATAGGCCTAAAGGGCACATTTTCCATCTATTTTGGCCTCATTGCGCCTTGCCTACTTCATAAAATCGCATTATCTTGGACATAAGCCCCATTTTTCAAAATCAATGAATCACAAGTGCCATGAACGATTCGTCCGCTCCAATTTGCGTTAAGGGCATATCCTCCCAGATTGTTGTCCCCGATGTTGTCAATACTGCGGAGTATTACCGCGACATCTATGGATTTACGATCGAGGGCTATTTCCTCGATCCGCCGGTGTACTCGATTGTGAGTCGCAACGGCTTCCAAATCCACTTCGGAAGGTCCGATGGGAACGAACTCCGTCTCAATCGTTCCATCCGGAAGGGATCGTTCGACCTGTATATTGTCGTCTCCGATATCGATCGGATGCTTGCGCAGCTGCGTGAGAAAAACGCTGAGATTCTTGAGGGTGTGGTGAAACGAATCTATGGCAGCCGCGAGATAACCACGCGCGATTGCAACGGCCATATTGTTACTTTTGGGGACTGAAGAAAATTCCGTTTGTTTTCCTCCTCTTATTTTCTTAATTTTTACCTCATAATGAAATCATTCTAGCCCGCATACCACGCAACCGCCGTTGTTGTTCAGGAAGTTTTCCCTCCGTTTTTCCCTTTCGCTGCTTATCGCGCTCTGGAGTCCCTATTGCCTGTTTTGCCAAGGCGCCGAGGGCACGATCTCCGGCGTCGTGCAAGATGCACAAACGTTGAAGCCACTGACGTTTGTGAATATTGTCGTGATGACGAAATCGGATAGCATAATCGTTACCGGTGGAGTATCCGATTCTGTAGGAAAATTTGCCATACTTCACGTTCACCCGGGCTCGTACCGCGTTGCCTTCCGGATGCTCGGCTACCGCGAGCATCGGTCATCGGTTATATTGGACGCTGCACATACCTCGGTGATGCTCGGGACTATAAAGTTGAACCAATCCGCAGTTTCGCTGAACGAGCAGGTCGTTACGGGGCAAGCGGAGACATTCAATAATTCGATCGACAAGAAAGTCTATAATGTTGCGCAAGATGTGATGAGCAAATCGGGGTCGGCGAGCGACGCGCTGCAGAATGTCCCCTCGGTGCAGGTCGATATCGACGGCAACGTCAGTTTGCGCGGTTCCTCGAATGTTGTCATGATGATCAACGGCAAGACCTCTCCCCTGCTTGATCAGAATGCCGCAACGTACTTACAGCAACTTCCTGCCAACGCCATCGAGAAAATTGAGGTGATCACCAACCCCTCCGCCAAATACAAGGCCGAAGGCACTGCGGGCATTATTAACATCGTGCTCAAGAAAGACGTCGATCTTGGCATCAACGGCACAATAACGGCAAACGGCGGGAACCGCGACCGTGCGAACGGAAACGTCCGGCTGAATTATAATCCGGGCGCGCTCAATGCCTACGTCAGCTACAGCTTGCGGCGCGACAAC
>DATGFY010000129.1:0-1655 GCA_035308785.1 Bacteroidota bacterium
CGACGAGATCGAACTCGTTCCAGCTGATTCCTTCGGCACCCCACGGAACAGCTTGGAGATCAATACCCCGGTCCCTCAACCAACCCGACATCATAGCATCGTCGGGGGTGAGCTGAGGGACTTGGCGATATGTTACAAACGCGATCCGGGGCACGGCATATAACTGCCTATTTTTTCAGGAATGGCGTCAGCAAGTCGATCGGGAAGGGGAAGACGGTCAGCGAATTCTTGTCCGCACCAATTTCGACCATCGTTTGCAAATAGCGTAACTGAAGCGCTATCGGATTTTCTGCGATGATCTTGGCGGCATCGGAGAGCTTTTGGCTGGCCTGCAATTCGCCCTCGGCGTGCACGATCTTTGCCCGGCGTTCGCGCTCCGCTTCAGCTTGTTTTGCCATCGCGCGCTGCATTTCTATCGGCAGATCGATCTGCTTTACTTCAACATTGGAAACCTTGACACCCCACGGTTCAGTATGTTCATCGATAATTACCTGGAGTTGCTGATTGATCTTATCGCGTTTGGCAAGAAGTTCATCTAATTCCGATTGTCCAAGAACGCTTCGGAGAGTCGTCTGAGAAAGCTGAGACGTTGCGAAGAGAAAGTTTTCGACTTCGATGATCGCCTTTCCGGGTTCAATGACACGGAAATACACCACAGCATTTACCTTGATAGAGACGTTGTCTTTAGTAATGACATCCTGCGGCGGCACATCGAGGACAACAGTTCGGAGACTGACCTTCATCATCCGGTCGATCATGGGAATCAGAAATATAACACCGGGACCTTTGACTCCCACCATTCGACCGAGCCGGAAAATCACGCCCCGTTCATATTCGCGGAGGACGCGAATGGCGTTCGAAATGATGATGAATCCAAAGATGATGAGTATGACAAGAACAGCGAATGACATTTCCATGATGTTTTCCCTTTGTTGTTGGGTGGAGAAATAGAATTAAACTCTTATTTGGTAACCGCTTTTACTTTGAGCTGCAGATTCGTAACATCAAGCACAGAGATCCGCGTGCCGGGGGAGATCGCCTCTCCGGCGGTAACGGCGCGCCAGATTTCGCCATGCACGCGTACGCTGCCCGGTTTATCGGACGAGAGTTCACTGAGCGCTTCACCTTCTTCACCGATGAACCCTGCGATGCCTGTTTTCGGCTTAAGTCGCTGTGCGCGCATTCCCATTCCAATCACAAAAACGAAAAACGCCGCGGTTAAACCTACGGTCGATAAGACGACCTTTATCGAAAGAGAAACTCCCTCTAATGGAGATTCAACTTTGAACAGCATCAACGAGCCGATTAAGAGCGAGGCAATCCCTCCTGCGGTCAGGAAACCATGACTGGTGATTTTGATTTCAAGCACGAAGAGAATGACGCCAAAGATAATCAACGCCATGCCGGCGTAATTTATGGGGAGCGTATTGAACGAATAGAACGCAAGAACAAGACTGATAACACCTACGATACCGGGAAAAATCAATCCGGGATTATACAGTTCAAAGATCAATCCCCACACACCGAGCATCATAAGGATATAGGAGAGATTCGGATCGCTGAGGAGGTCGAGGAGGGTTTGACGTATAGATGGCTCAATCGTTATTACTTCCACGTTTTTCGTAGCGAGGGTCCTGATGCCTTCTGAAGTTTCG
>DATGFY010000130.1:0-3212 GCA_035308785.1 Bacteroidota bacterium
CGCGTTGCCTACGCATGCGATATCAAGCTTTCCCACGCGCTCGAAACACATGGGCAGTACATCAAGAACGAAACGCTGGCGATAGAATTGCTGCCGGCGGCAGATTCCGTAGGCGGTTTCCGCGAGGAACACGATATTAACGGCGCGCGTTGTACCATCGGCATCGAGCGGATCAACCGCTGAGAGCAATGCGGCGCGTCAAACATAATTAACTTTTTTCCCGTATATTTGGTACTTAAATCATAGGAGCAACAGTAGAATGGCTGCCAAAAAGGCTGTAAAAAAATCAGTGAAATCGAAACCGGCCGCAAAGCCAAAAGCGCCCATCAAGGCGAAAAAAGCCCCTTCGGCGCCCCCTGCGCCTATCGGCAGGCAGCTGCCGCAGCAACCACAACTTGTTACCAAGGCGCCTGCAGGCAAGCCGTACTCCAAACAGGAACTTGCCTATTTTAAGACAATCATCGTGGAAAAGCGCAAGGAGATCCTCCAGGAGCTCGAGACCCTTCGCGATACCATTGTGGATAACCAAACCGGCGAATATGTGAGCGAAAATTCGACCTACTCTACGCACATGGAGCAGGGTACCGATGCTATGGAACGCGAGAAAATGTTTTTGTTCGCCTCTCGTGAAGGAAAATTTCTTAACCATCTTGATGACGCCCTCAAGCGGATCGAGAAGGGCGATTATGGCCGGTGCACCGAATGCGGCAAGTTGATCGAGAAAGAACGTCTCGAAGCAGTTCCCCACGCGCAGCAATGCCTGCAATGCAAAATGCGCAAGAGCAAATAATTTTTTTCTTACGGGGTATTCGTGCGCGTTCTCTGGGTTAGCTTTACTATCGTCTTCGCCGATCAACTCACCAAGTTGATGGTGAAAGGCGCTTCTATTCCGTGGCTGGGAATCAATTTCCGCGGGCTGCCGCTCGGCAGCAGCAGGCCAATCTGGGGAGATCTCCTCAGACTCACATATATCGAAAATCCCGGCATGGCGTTTGGCATCGATATCGGCGGCAAACTGTTCTTCTCTATAGTTTCTATCGTTGCAAGCATCGGCATCGTGATCTATCTCTATAAGATGCGCCACGAGTCGCTCCCCTACCGCTTCTCCCTCGCAATGATTCTCGGCGGCGCCATCGGCAACCTCATCGACCGCGTGTTTTACGGCGTCCTCTTCGATGACGGCGGATTGTTTTATGGCAAGGTGGTCGATTTTATCGATGCGGATTTCTTCAATATCAATATCTTCGGCTACCACCTCACCCGCTGGCCGGTGTTTAACATCGCCGATGCATCGGTGACATGCGGCGTCATCTTGCTTCTCATTGTGCATCGAACGATCGGCAAAGAGGACACGATTGCTGATTCAGCTATGCCGGCGCTCTCCGTCGAAGGCGGTACAGGCGCGACTGTCGCCGATTCACACAGCTTTACATCAGAGCCATCCGATTCCGGTAACCCGCCGGAAATCCACTAGCAGCCGGAGGCGATGGCCTCACCCGAATTTACGATCACCGTTCCTCCGGGCAAGACCCCCGAACGGCTCGATCTCTTCCTTACTCACCACGTTGAGAACGCGACGCGCGCAAAAATCCAGCGCGCAATCAAAGAAGGCTTCGTCACGCTCAACGGAAGAGCTCTCAAACAGAACCACAAAGTTTCTCCGGGTGAAGAAATTCATGTTTCGCTTCCCCGCCCGCCTGCACCCGACGTCCTCGCCGAAGAAATTCCTCTGGATATTGTCTATGAAGACGACGCACTCCTGATCGTGAACAAGGCCGCAGGCATGGTCACCCACCCCGCCTATTCGAATTACACCGGCACGCTCGTCAATGCGCTGCTCCACCACTCAGGCAAAAACTTATCACAGCCCGAAGGAGTGTTTCCTCGACCGGGCATTGTTCACCGTCTTGATAAGGACACTTCGGGATTGATGGTTGTGGCAAAAGACGATCATACGCACGCGTTGCTTTCCAAGCAATTTTCCGACCGCACAATTGAACGTGAATACTGGGCAATCGTCTGGGGACTCTTCACCCCGCGCAATTCGAAGATCCCTCGCGAAGGCATCATCGATGCGCCCCTCGGCCGAAGCGCGGCAGACCGCAAGAAGATTGCTGTCCGTGATGAAGGCAAAAGAGCAGTTACGGCGTATAAATTATTGGAAGAGTTCGAGTTTCTCTCCCTCGTTCAATGCAAACTCAAAACAGGTAGAACACATCAGATTCGAGTTCACATGCAGCATATCGGTCATCCGGTGTTCGGTGATCCAACGTACGGCGGGAGGAGGATTTCGTTTGGGGAGACAGGTAAGAAACGGAAAGACGAAGTCCATGAGCTCCTAGAACTGATGCCGCGGCAGGCTCTCCACGCCAAGACCATCGGCTTCATTCATCCGATCTCAGGGAAAAAACTGTTCTTTGAATCGGAATTGCCGGAAGACATGCAAAGCGTGTTGCAGATTATTCGGAACACACCTCATTCATGAACTTTCGAGCGACAGGCGAGATGACCTCCCGGAATACCACGAATTAAGCCCATCAGGGGAATTAATCGACATCTAAATGATGTTATCATTATGGTTAAACATGATCTGCGCAATTGCTGTCTAATGAACAACTTGCATTTCCTGAAAGGGTTTAGTAGCTTAAAGTTATGAGTTTTTGGAAAGCGAATTTGCCGTTGAAAAGTCGATATCTAGTTCCCCTCCTCTTTGCAACCCTTTTTATTGCACCCCATCCGCTTTTTTCCCAGGCAACGACTTTTGGGCAAAATAAGGTAGAGTACCGCGATTTCGAGTGGTCGTATTTGCAATCTGCGCATTTCGATGTTTACTTTACCAATGGCGGCGATTATCTTGCGACGTATGCCGCCGATGTGGCCGAATCCTCGTACGCCGCGATCAGCAAGTCATTCCGGTACCAGATCAACAACCGGATCCCCATCGTCGTCTATAATTCGCACAACGATTTTCAACAAACGAACGTTGTAGGCGAATACCTTGAAGAAGGCATTGGCGGCGTGACAGAGATGTTTAAGAACCGCGTTGTCCTTCCATTCGAAGGCGACTATGCCAAATTCCGCCACGTGATCCATCACGAGCTAACCCATGCTGTTGTTAACGACATGTTTTACGGCGGCTCGCTTCAATCGATTATCACGAATAACATCACTCTTCAATTGCCGCTCTGGTTTAACGAGGGCCTTGCCGAGTA
>DATGFY010000131.1:0-6119 GCA_035308785.1 Bacteroidota bacterium
GTGCGCGTTCGTGGTGGTGGAGCAAATACCCCGGCTTCATGGGCTCGCAAATGTCGGGCCTGTGGACAGACCTCGGCGAACCGGAAAACCATCCTCTTGGCATGTCGCAGAATCTTGGCAGCACCGAGAGAGTCCACAACATCTACAATCTCCTTTGGGCGAAAACCGTGTACGATGGCTGGGAGAGCGCGAGCCCGAATACGCGGGTCTTTAATATGACGCGCTCCGGCTTCGCGGGAATTCAGCGCTACGGCGTTGCGCTCTGGTCCGGCGACGTGAGGAAAAGTTTCGGCGGCCTCGCCGTGCAACTGCCGATGCTGCTCACGATGGGGATCTCCGGTATCGGGTATTTCAATTCGGATATCGGCGGATTTTGCTGCGGCCTGCCATCTGCTGAGCTTTACGCGCGGTGGATGGAGTTCGGCGCATTTTGCCCGATCACTCGCGCGCACGGCAGCGACCGCCTCATCGGCACCGAGCCGTGGGTGTATGGGCCGGAAGTGGAATCGATCTGCCGCAAATACCTGCAGCTCCGGTACCGCCTGCTGCCGTACATTTATTCGATGGCGTACGCGAACATGAAAACCGGGTTGCCCCTCACTTGGCCGCTATTCTTTTTCGCCGAGCCTGAAGATTCATGCTTGTGGAATGAAAGCGAATCGTACTTATGGGGAAATGATTTGCTGATCTCGCCGGTTGTGAATGAAGGCCAGCGGGAGAAAACTCTCTATCTCCCTCCCGGACGGTGGATCGATTTTGAGACCGATCAGCTCTACGAGGGTCGGCAAACAATTACCGTAGCCGCTCCGCTCGATAAGATCCCGGTCTTCGTACGCGATGGCAGCATCATCCCCGAACAACCCGTTATGAACTATACTGATGAGCGTCCTGTTGACACGCTGACACTGGTGGGATATGCCTCGTGGCAGGGTGGATGCGCGGCATATTTCGACGATGGAGCAACGCTCAATTACCAGAATGGAGGAGTGGCGGAAATTCGTGCAACACAGGGGAGCAAGGAGAGCGGGCCGCCCAAAGGCGTCCAACTGCCGACCTATATTCTCGATGTGCAATATCCGGCGCATGCGATGCCGGGAGTACACTTGCCAAGGGTTATCGATCTGGAGATCCACCGCTTGAGCGCCCCGGATATACTTTCAATAGAGGGCGGATCTACTACTGAACAGCATTCACTCACAGACTACCGGAAGAATGGGGGATCCTATTACGATGATTCTAGGCATATCCTCTATATCCGATTGGATGACTTGCATGATGGGTTGAATGAAATCATGGCCCTAGGTTCAAAACCGTTGTGGAAGTAGTCTTTTGTGCTTTCCCCGCCGAGTTTGTATCTTATGATGAACATTTTTAAGGGAATCTGTTATAATGGATGTATTCATGAAGAAAAATGGATTTGATTGGTTAGTCGTGGTGGTTTGTGGGCTGGCATTGGCATCTTGCCACACCCCTACCGCTTCCGATGTCATAGTGATCCCGCCTTCCGTTGCGATTACCACCCCGGCGAACAACGCGCAGGTCGCGGATAGCACGACAATTACGGTCAAGGTGACAGATAATAGCGCGATTTCGAGAATCGAATTTTACATCGATGGCGCTATCGATACAACCCGGACGTTGCGGGCCGCTCCTTATACGTCAGGGTGGAGCATGAAAAATTTCGCCGATAGTTCAACCCATACGCTCTATGTCAAGGCGTACGATGCCGCAAGTGCGGTGCTAACCTCGCCCGTCGTGACCATTCTTGCGCGCAAGTTTGCGCCGACGAACCTTCGCATCGTAACATTCAATGACAGCACTTTGACTCTCGCCTGGATGAATAACGGATCTCTCGCATCGATATTCTATATAGAAGAGAGCGTCAATGGCGGCGCGTACACCGTCATCGATTCAGCGGCCGGGGGCGATACTACGGTGACCATCCGGAAAGCATTCCCCAATTTCAACTCGTATTCGTTCCGCATCCGCGGGAAGAACGGCGCCGTGCTCAGTGGGTATTCGAATCTTGCATCCGCCCAGCCGACGGTCGTTCAGTGGACTCTTTTCTCGACCGCGAACAGCCCTCTGGTGAGCAATGCGGTGAACTCTCTTATGTTCGATGCCGAAGGCCGCCTCTGGGTCGGCACCGATAATGGCGCATCGGTAATGACGAACAGCGGAGTCTGGACGAACTATACCGATTCATTGAAGTACGGCTCCGGCGCAATGCGCGTAACCTCGATCGCTGAAGGTCAAGATTCGAGCATCTGGTTTGCGCTGGATGGCGGCGGTGTTGCGCGGTATCGCGCAACTGATACGACACAGTGGAAACGCTACACCACGCCAAGCATTCCGGCCAATAACGTCTCCTCGATCGTTTGCGATGCCGCCAATACCGGAACCGGATTTGTCTATTGCGCAACGTTGAGCGGGGTCGGGCAATACACTCCCAGTACTTCGAACCCCGGGCTCGGCACGTGGCAGACCTTCAACACATCGAGTACGCCGCCATTGCCGACGAACCAAACGCTAACGGTTGCGGTAGATCAGGTCGATCATTCGTTGTGGATTGGAACTGCGGATGGGCGCTTGGAATACTTCAATCAGTTTTCGACAATAACGAATTATTCGCTCCCATCGGGATCTTCGGTAGGGGTCCATGCGCTCGCGTTCGATATCCATAGCGAAGCATGGGCGGGCACCGATGCCGGGGTTTCGGAATTGAACACCTCGTTCGGCACATGGACTGCGAATTATACATCGTCGTCTCCGGGCAGCGCGCTCCCTCCGGGTCCCGTGAATGCCGTTGCGACCGATAAAGACACGCTGTTCTGGTTTGGCACAAATTCCGGTTTAGCATCATTACACCACGGAACCTGGACGGCATTTCATGCGGCAACCTCGCAGATTCCCAGCGATTCCGTTACCGCTCTCGTTTACGATGCGAGCGGAAATTTATGGGTTGGCACGAGGAAAGGTATCGGGGAGTACAATAGGAATGGATTTCACTAAAATGTAGAGCGAAGCGCCTGCTTCGCTCATGCCCGAAGGGCATAAGTTTTGTTTATTATCGTTCCCACGCTCCTGCGTGGGAATGCGCTATGTGACGCTCCGCGTCAAACCTATCACCTCGCCTTCACCACCACCACCGTTATATCGTCATGCACCACAGCATCCCCGCGAAATTTCTTCACTCCCTCAAGAACGCTCTCTAAGATTTTCTCCGATGCGAGACCTCGTTTCGATTGAACGAGATCGTGCACTGTCGCATCGCCGAACTGCTCGTGCTTATCGTTCATGGCTTCGGTGAGGCCGTCGGAATAAAAAACGAATAAACGGCCGGGCTCGAGTTTCTGCCGGACTTCTTCGAGCTCGCTTTCGAATATCGGCCCGGGCTCTAAACCGAGTCCGATTCCCGCGCCCTCCGCAAATCGCAATTCTCCGTTAAACGAGATCAGCGGTTTGTTGTGGCCCGCACGGCAGATGGTTACTTCGTTGTTTTCGGGATCGAACAATCCAAGCACCATCGTGATAAACGATTTGCGCTCGATTCCCTCATAGAGGCGGCGGTTCACTTCGATCAGCATTTGCTTTGGCGATTCGTACATGTGCGCCGCAAGCTGCAGCATTCCCTGGATCTTCGACATGTACAGCGCAGCGGACATCCCTTTGCCTGAGACATCGGCCACCACCACAAGCAGCTTGCCGTTGCGAAGCCGGATATAATCGTAATAATCTCCGCCGACGGAGAGGGCGGGAATCGAGACGCCGCAGATATCGAGGTTCTTTACTACCGGATCGCATTTGGGCAAAAGTCCTTGCTGGATCCGGCGGGCGATATCGAGTTCCTCTTCCATCCGCTCCTTTTCAATCTCGCTCTTATGAAGCCGTGCGTTCTCGATTGCGATTGCCGCCTGGCTCGCCACAGTCGATAACAGATCGATGTCCTCCTGAGAATAGACCTTCCCCGAAAGTTTTTCGCCGACATTGATCATCCCGACGAGCCGTTCGTTCAACATCATCGGCACGGAGAGAATAATCCCGGAATCGAGTATGCGCTTGCGGTCGCGTTCATGAATCTTCACCGATTCGGGTTCTTCGGCAAGCAGCGCGAACGATTGCGGCGTTCTTGCACTTCGCATAAAGGCGATCAATCCGCCCTCTTCATCCGCAAACGAAGAGGATTCCGCCGAGACGTTCCGATCAAGCGTGGAACATCCTGAGATCTCATCGCACACCACGACAGAGATCTTATCCACGTGCATTGTAGAGGAGATCCGGTTGATAATCGAGTGGAGGATTTCCTCCATGTTCATCTGCCGGGGCAGCTCCTGGCTGAATTCCAGCAGCGCCTTCTGATAATTAAGGCGTTCGGCATAGAAAATCTTATCGATCCATTCCTGTGCGCGCCTTTTCACCGGATCGAACATCAGCGCGATGATGACGAACGCGGTGAGGGTGAGGATTTGGTTGTTCGTCCGGCCAAACATGATGCCGACGAGTTGCCCAATTCCAAAAACGATGAGCAGGTACATGGCAGCAACGATGGCGGTGACCGACCCGTAGATCAAACTCCGCTTGATAATCAGATCGATATCCATCACCCGGTATCGGAAGATGCTGTACCCAAAGGCCAGCGGGAGCGCAACGATGAGCAGCAAAGGTCCGAGGACGATCGGGTGTAACAAAAAGAGAAACGGATTGACCGTGAGGACGACGAGCGCATAGGTGAATACCGCGATATCGACTGCCGAGGCGACCAAGACCGGAGTCAGTTGCGAGCGGCGGACTCGATCCACCATGCGGAAATACCCGCGGGCAAAGAGTCCCAGGCCTACGATGAAATAGGCGATGGGTATCTCCGCCAGCACCAGCAAAACGGCCAATCCGGAATTTTGATAGATCACCAATAGTGCCGTAATTATTACAGAAAAAATATACAACAACGCGATGACCCATTTCCGGCCGGCAAAAGGGCCCCGGACGGGGAAGTAGAAGAAGAAATGAACAAAGACACCGGGGCCGAGCGCTCTTCCGGCAACAATGAAGATTGTGTAGATCAACCGAATCCACCCCGGAATGCCCGCGGGGAGACTGACGCCAAATAGTCCAAATACCATCATGGTCATAATGCCATACCATCCGAACATCCGTTGGATGATTCCCTGCGGCTTCGTCATTACGACAACATAACCAACAACGAGGAAACCGAGACCAAGCAAGTACAGCGCCAGCGATTGGACGTTGAAGAGTTTATAAATCTTCACGCGCGCTTCCATTTGCTTTCCATTCCGTTCAAGGAGATACGTTGCCGTATCGCCCTGAGCAACGGCATTCAAAATTGTTTGCGCCGCGCCGGAGTTCTTGAACGATTTTCCGTTGATGCGGAGTAGGAAGTCGCCATTCTTTATGCCGGCTTGATCGGAGGTGCCGCCCGGGAGCACCTGCGATATTGCCAGCCTCGAAGTATCTGGCGGCACGTCGCGCCACGCGCATTCGTCGTTGCTGGTCGCGTTAAAGAAGAGCGTGGAGAAGATGTTGTAGGTCGCCATGACAAATATCACCGACGCCATCACCGTAAACGCAATCCGCAGCGATCGTGCGCTCATGCGTTCACATATGTTCCATCTTCGTTTTATGTCCGGTGATTCCATTATCGGGGGTGCGTTTCGGATTCTCTCTATATAATGTGTACAGTATCTTACAAAGAAAGTTGCATATCTCCAACCATTCGGTAGTATACTAGATTCAAAAATACTGTGTCATTCCCGCCTTGTACGCCGAAGGGGGAATGCTTCTGGCGGGAATCTAGCGCCTTTTCTATTTAGAGCGAAACACTGTCAACCATTCTTCAATCTGAGTGGGATCCTTTTTTCACCGATATTGTCGGAATTCGAACCGCAGGATAATGCAAACAGTGCTTGTATCATGTTCATCAGATTTTATCATCGCCCTTGTCCGCCGTCTTCTTGGCGGAATCAGCGGTCCAAATTGGAAAACCCGCCATTTAGCGTTAAATTATTAAATGATTTGCCGAAAAATGCGCCCAACGAAATTGAAATGACCCTTCAGGAACGAATAGAAAAGTTGCTTGCCTTACTCGCTGCTCAAATGAATCG
>DATGFY010000132.1:0-5024 GCA_035308785.1 Bacteroidota bacterium
ACCGTCACCTTCGAAAACGGCGTCCCCGTCAACGGCGAAGATACGAATAAGTGGGGCAGGGAGAGGTTGAGGTGAGGGGGCTGACAAGGCATCATCGTCGATTTTTCACATTCTCCGATTTTTCCTTACATTATTCCATGCGAATTACATCAGAAGAATCGCGAATTATCCGCTCTGCAGTCGATAGGGAGTTCCCCGGCTGCGCCCTCTACCTATTCGGCTCCCGCGCCGATGATGCGCGCCGCGGTGGCGATATCGATCTGCTGATTGTCGGTGACGAGAAACGCGATCTCGGCAAACTCTTGCGCTTAAAGATCGAATTAAAAGAACATCTCGGCGATCAAAAAATCGATATTATTTATCAACAGAAGGACGTGCTCACCCCGTTCGCAAAAGTCGCAATTATGGAAGGCATCCGGCTGTGACTGCTGTCCAAAAAGAGTTGTTGAACGGGTTCGACCGCGATCTTGTCCTCTACCGGAAATCCATCGATGTTTTAGCGCAATCGTACAAGAAGTGCAAGAGCATCGATCTTTCACGACCGTTATCTGCTGATCAACTAGAAGCATTCGATGCGCTGACATCGCGTTTTGCGCGTTCGTGCGATCTCTTCACCCAGCGCATTCTCGGTCTTCTCGATCGAATCGAATTGGAGCAACCGGGCACCGCCGTCGATCGAATCCATCGCGCCGAGAAGCGCGGTCTGATCTCTTCCGCACCAATCTTTATGGAAATCCGCGAGCTACGGAATCAGATTTCACACGAATACGAAGACGATGATATCGGCGGTTTGTTTGCAAGAATTCTAGAGCTCGCCCCTCACCTCATCGAGACCATCAACCCCCTTTCCAAGTATTCGCTGCCAAAGCGATAAGGCTGGCAATATTTAGACCCAGTTCCCCTCTCCCGGCCGGGAGAGGGGATGCCCCGACTTTCGAAGAAAGGCGTGGAGGGGAGAGGGTTTCCCCACCCCCTTTGTATTTCCCCCCTCCTTTCCCTATATTTCCTCTATATAACTCCCTCACACTCCTTTTCGAATCTGCATCGCTATGGAATCACCAAAGAAGTCCTCGAAAAAATGGCTCATCATTCTTTCGATTCCCGTCCTGCTCGTTGTTGCCGCGGTGGCGGGGATCAAGCTCTATTTTACCAGCGACCGCCTCAAGGCGCTGATCCTGCCCAAGCTGCAGGCAGCAACCTCGCGGCAGATTGAAGTCGGCGATATCTCGCTCTCGCTTTTTCCCACCATCGCCGTCACGCTGGATAACCTCACGGTGTCCAATCAGGCGGGGATGAAGTTCGATCAACCGAACATCCTCACGCTTGATGAACTGCAGATCAACGTCAAGATTTGGCCGCTGCTCCAAAAGAAGGTCGAGGTCGCCTCGGTCATCCTCCACCACCCGTCGATCTATCTCGAATCGGAACCTGACGAAACCACGAACTACTCCAGCAAGTCGGTCGCCAACAAAGCAAGCACCGCCGGACAAGGCGAAGCAAGCGCGGGCTCGCTCCTCCTCAGCGATCTCCAGATCGAAAACGCCGAGATCCTCGATATCGATAAGAAGTTCGATTCGCGCATTCTCATTCAGGGCATGAACCAGAAAGCAAGCGCCGAAATTCTCGAAGGCCAGGCGCTCCTCCACATTCACGGCGCAACAACCATCGATAAATTCAGCTACGGCACGCGCGAAGCGTTCCTCCTCGATGGCATCCCGGTTACCGCCTCTGAACTCATCAGCTATAACATCGAAAAAGGAGAGCTCAATTTCGATTCCATCGAAGCAAAATTAAGAGACCTTCCGCTCTCCGTTCACGGCAACATTACGGATCTTTCTACGGTGCCGTTCCTCAATGTTAGTGTCTCCGCGCCGAGCGCAACGTTTGCAGAGCTGCTTTCGCTCGTCCCGCCGGAAATGCTGAAGTCCGCAAAAGGCATCAACAGCTCGGGCAACATTGCGCTTGCGATGCTCATCAAAGGCCATTCGAGCGATAAACTGAATCCCGGCATCAGCGGCAACTTCGCCGTTTCCAACGGCACCATTCAATACCAATCGCTGCCCAAATCGATCACGGGCGTCACAGTGAACGGCGTGTTCAATAAACCCGAAGCCCCGATCGGTTCCAAAACCGGCGGCACGTTCGGCATCGATAAGTTTTCCGCAACGCTTGGCGGCAGTCAATTGAGTGGCTCGCTCAATGTCACCGATTTCTATAACCCCGTCATCGCGCTTGTGCTCAACGGTTCCATGAGTCTCGATGAAGTGAAGGAGTATTATCCGCTCGAGGCGGGCACGGAGGTATCGGGCAAGCTGTCCGCAAACGTCAATGTTTCGGGTCCTGCTAAAGTCCCGGCGAATCTCCACGCGAGCGGTTCACTCGGCTTTACAAACGTCACCATCAAAACTGCGGGCTCGCCGAATCCCCTCCAAAATTTGAACGGTTCGATCACGTTCAACAATCAATCGGTCGAATCGAAATCGCTCGCCATGGTCGTCGGCCAGTCCGATTTTAATATGTCGTTCAGCTTGAAGAATTATCTTTCGATGGTGATGAAATCGACTGAACCGAGCGCCACGCCGTCTCTTTCGGTTACCCTCACCTCCAAGCAAATCCGCACCGCCGATCTCATGTCCAGCGCTCCGGAAACGACCAAAACAGCCGGCGCTCCCAAGAAATCGTCCGGCGGCATGCTTCTCCCCGGCATCGATATTACCGCCAATGTCACCATTGGCAAGCTGGCAATGCAGAAATTTGCCTTCACCGATGTGCGCGGCGCAGTCGGCGTTTCCAAAGGGATCGTCACCCTGCAGAACTTTTCCTTGAACGGTTTCGGCGGCTCTGTTGTCACGAAAGGAATGGTCGATCTCCGCGATACGGCAAACCGCCCGTTTAATCTGGCGTTGAATATCAACAAGGTCGATGCGAAGCAGATGCTGACCAACTTTTCATCGTTCAGCAAATATCTTACCGGCACGCTGACGATGAACACGAACCTCAAGGGCGATCTGGACGACACGCTCGGCATCAACAAGAAAACGCTCACCGGCGATGGCAAAGTCCTCGCCGAAAACGGTTCGCTCTCGGGCTTTCCGCTCATGGATCAACTCAGCTCGGTTACCGGTGATCAGGATTTGAAACAACTGACGTTCAAAACATGGAATTGCGCCTTCACCATAGCCGATGGCAGAATGAAATTCAGCACGATGACGATACATTCCGCCGCATCCGATTTCACCGTCAACGGTTCGCAAGGCCTCGATGGCACAATGGATTATACGCTCGGCGTCAAGCTTCCCGCCTCGGTGAGTTCGCGCGTCCATCTCAGCGGCGTCGCCGATCAGATCTCTCAGTTCTTCAAAGACAAACAGGGAAACTATAATCTCAACTTCGCCATCGGCGGCACGATGGATAGCCCCTCCGTCAAGCTCGATACCAAAGCGCAGGCAGACATGGCAAAACAAGCATTGAAAGACTCAGCCACCACCGTCCTCAAGAAAAAAGCCGGCGACATCTTGAACAATTTCTTCAAACACTGATACACGAAAAGCGTAAGAAGGTGAGTAGGTAAGAAGTGAGAGAGAGCGACAACTTTACGTCACCCGTGTCGCGATTGATAAAGAAATGATTGTCATTCTGAACGAAGCGGAGCGAAGTGAAGAATCTCTCCCCTCTCTTCATAAGAGAGGGGCCGGGGGTGAGTTACGGTCGGTTTGCTCAATGATAGAAAAGGCGCTGGATTCCCCGCCTGCCGGCGGGCAGGCCACCAGAAGCATGCGGGAATGACATTCAATACGTATTTGATTCGCAAATCAAAAATCCGAAATCCGAAATAGGCCTTCGCCCTCGCCAATCTCTCGGCCAGAACTTTCTCGTCGATGACAACATCGCGCGCAACATTGCACGCGATATCCGAATTAAGCCCTCCGACATCCTTGTCGAAATCGGCCCGGGCCGCGGCGCGCTAACCAAAGAACTCGCAGGCAAAGCCAAACATCTTGTCGCCGTCGAAATTGATGGCAGGGTTGTCGAAGAACTGCAGGCTCGCTTTGCCGGCCAATCTGTCGCTGTTCTCCATCAGGATTTCATGACGCTCGATCTGGTGGACCTTGCGGCGAAGTTCCAAACGAAACTCCGTATCGTCGGCAATATCCCGTACCACCTCACCAGCGAAATCCTGTTTAAAATTTTCGAAGAGCGCGAAGGCGTCCGCGATCTGACCATGATGATCCAGAAGGAAGTCGCCCGCCGCATCGTTGCTCAACCCTCGACTAAAGAATACGGCATTCTTGCCGTCTTTTCCCAGTTCTACGGCATCCCGAAGCTCCTGTTCAACGTCTCCCCCAACTGCTTTTACCCGAAACCCAAGGTCAATTCAACTGTCGTCACTATCGCCCTCCGCGAAACCGTTCCTGATGGTTTTGACCTGGCCGTTTTCGGCGCAATCGTCCGCACCGCATTCATGCGCCGCCGCAAAACCCTTCGCAACAGCTTGTCGTACCTCGATTATCCCGAAGACCGCCTCGAAGCGTTCTTTTCCCGCATCCCCGAGTATATTTCCCTCCGCCCCGAACAGCTTCATATCGAACAATTTATTATATTAACAAAACGATTTTCCGAGACGGAATAGTTTTTTTGTCTCACCCCTCTCTTCGCCAAAGGCGAATCAAGAGAGGGGCTGGGGGAGAGTTCTCGATGTAGGACACACAAATCCCCAATAGTTCCGATGTACGATATTCATCATTCAGCAATCATCATTCATCATTGCTTTTTGAATGTCTGTTAAGCTTTCACTACCCAGCATACTTCCAAAAATCTTTCCGACCGTCCGCGGCGGCGCGGCGAAGATTGAAGTCTCTCCTGAACTGGTCAAGGCCTCCACCAGCTCAGCGGAAGATCTTTTTGCGTCGTATAAGACGTCCGCCACCGGCCTGACCGCTGAAGATGCGGAAGCGCGTCTCGAAGAATACGGTCAAAATGTCGTTGTCAAAGAACGGCGCAACCCGTGGATTCGCTTGCTCCGC
>DATGFY010000133.1:0-13291 GCA_035308785.1 Bacteroidota bacterium
CGACCCACGGGAAATTCCATACAATCGGTCCGGATCCATCGGTGAGCTTATGGAAGGCAACGATCAGCGACATGATCAAGGCAATAAACAGGAACGACATGCCGAGCCAGTCGCCACCGCGCGGGAGGCGCTTCCCAAAGAAGATCAGAGTCACGAATCCCAGCAAAGGAAGCAGAAGGATCGCGATCGCGTGCTGTATATAGGTCTCAGGTGCCACGGGTTATTCTTTGAGTTTGCTTACTTCGTCAATGTTGACGGTATCGAGGCGCTGGTAGATGTTGAGGACAATCGCAAGCGCGATGGCGGCCTCAGCAGCAGCGAGAATAATTACGAAGATAGCGAACATCTGTCCGTCGAGTTTCGCGCCGCCGAACCGGTTAAACGCAATAAAATTGATATTCGCCGAGTTCAGGATCAACTCAATTCCCATCAACACGAGAATTGCGTTCCGCCGTGTCACCATGGCGTACAGGCCGAGCGAAAAGAGAATCGCGCTGACGATGAGATAATGAACTAATCCAACCTGACCGGGCATGGAGTCAGTTTCCCCTTATGGTCATGGATTTCTTGCTTTTGCGCGCGATGTACGCCGCGCCGATAAGGGCAACCAACAGCACTACGGAGACGATTTCGAACGGCAAGATGTAGGTCGTCATGAACATCTCTCCTATTGCATTCGTCGTCGTCGAATACATCGGGGTGTTGTGGGAAATCTTCCAATCAGTAACGTAAAACACTCCGCACAGGGAACCGGCGGTAATGGCAACAATAATCGATGCAGGAAGAGTCTGCAATGTTCCCGTTTTCATATCGACATCAACGACTTTATTCGTGAGCATCACGCCAAACAGAAGCAGCACAAGAATGCCCCCGACGTATATGAGCACCTGAGCGACGGCAAGAAAATCTGCGCTCAACAAAACATAAATCCCAGCGACGCCAAAGAACGTGAACAACAGCGAGAACGCGGAGTAGATAATATTGCGAGAGAACACGACCACCGCACCGGAGACGATGGTGATGAATGCGAACAAATAGAATATCGAATCGTAGAAATTCATTACGATTTTTCGGGCGTCGGCGGAGTTTGCGGCGGCGTCTGAGGTGGGGCCGGAGCTGCCGGGGGTTTGGGCGCGACATTGGCGGCAGTTGCCGGTGGTACAACACCTGGGGCGGCAGCGGGTGTGCCGGGGGTAGCTGCTGCGGTTGGCGGTTGAGCGGCCTTTGCGGCTGCGGCAGCTGCTGCCGCGGCCGCTTTCTTCGCTGTCTGCTCTTTTTCATATTCAGCGGCTTTAACCTTGACGTCTTCGACTTCTTTGGGCGTCATCGAAATATAATTGTAGATCAAGTTGTTCCGGTTGAATTCGGAAAACTCATAGACGTCGGTCATCTTAATGCACTCAGTCGGGCAGGGATAGACACAGAGACCGCAATAGCAGCACTTGGCGATATCGATATCGAACTTGGTGACCCACAATTTCTTCTTCTGGCCGGTCGAAGTTACGCCGAGATCGTCGGTCGGGAGGGCCTTGATCGTTTCGATATTGAAGCAATCGACCGGGCATGCCATATCGCACTGAAAGCAGCCGATGCAATCGTCCATATTGACATAGAGGCGGTTGCGGGCGCGTTCAGGAAGCTTCAGCTTCACATCGGGATACTGGATTGTGACGGCTGGGGTGAACAGGTGGCGGAAAGTGATCCGCATCCCGATCAACACGGTCCAAACCGATTTAAATATGTCGTTAAAGTATTGCGTCATAATTACATCATCATCCACGCGCCGACGGCGAGAACGCAGACAAACGCCCACGGGGTCAGCACTTTCCAGGAAATATACATCAGTTGATCCACGCGCATGCGCGGGAGAGTCCACCGCAGCCACATCTGCACGAACACGAAGAACATTCCCTTCGATAGAAACCAGAACACGCCCCAGATGGGGCCGCCGAGGAAGTTGCCGAACGGGCTGTTCCATCCACCGAGGAAGACGGTCGAACCAATCGCAGAGACGGCGAACATATTGGCATACTCTGCTAAGAAGAATAGAGCGAACTTCATGCCGCTATACTCAGTATGATAACCGGCAACGAGTTCGGATTCTGCCTCGGGAATATCAAACGGGGTGCGGTTCGTTTCCGCAAGGGACGCTACGAAATAAATCCCGAAGGCGATGAAGATGAACGGGAATTTTTTGAAGATGAACCAGTTCCAGAACCATCCGCCCTGCATCGTGTTGATGTCCTGCAAGTTCAACGTGCCGGCGATCATGACAACAGCGAGAAGCGCAAGGACAGTAGGAATTTCGTAACTGACGATCTGCGCGGCGGAACGCATCGCACCGAAGAGCGACCATTTGTTATTCGACGACCACCCCGCCATCAGAATCCCTACAACGACAAGCGAGGAGACGGCGATTATATAGAAGAGCCCGAGGTTCAGATTGCTGCCGATATAGGCGCTGCTGAACGGAATCGTTGCAAATGCCGCATACGAACCGATGAACACCACAAACGGAGCGAGCATGTGCAGTTTCTTGTCAGCGGCTGTCGGGACGATGTCTTCTTTCTGGATCAGCTTGAGAATATCGGCGAGAGTTTGCGCCCAGCCGTGCCATCCGCCGACGCGCATGGGGCCGAGACGATCCTGCATGTGAGCGGAGACTTTCCGTTCCATCCACACGGCGAACAATGCGTACGGCAGCACCCAGAGGAAGAGCGGTATAAGCGCCATCACCGCATAAACCAGAATATCGTTATCGATGATATATCGAATGAGGTGTTCCATAATTACCGGTCAACCTCTCCCAATACGATATCGACGCTGCCAACGATTGCGACGACATCCGCAATCATATAGCCGCGGCAGATTTCGGGCGCTACCGCAAGATTGACGAATGCCGGGGCACGCGCTTTCACACGATATGGCGTTCCTGAGCCGTCGCTCACGACGTAGAAACCGATTTCACCGCGTGGCGATTCGGACCGCACATAGACTTCGCCCGGATTGGGGCGGATGCGCTTAGGAATTGCGGAAGCGATTTCGCCTTCGGGAATCATATCGAGCGCCTGCTCGATAATGTTCAAGCTTTGTTCCATTTCCCGGACGCGGACCATGTAGCGATCCCAGCAATCGCCAACCGTACCGACTTCGCCGGTGCCGATTTGCGGCTTCCAATCGAATTTGTCATAAATGGAATACGGATCGTCGCGGCGCAAATCAAAATCCACACCCGAACCGCGGAGCATCGGCCCGCTGCAGGCATAATCAATCGCGACATCCTTAGGCAGAATGCCGACGTTCGCTGTGCGCTTGATGAAAATTTCGTTGTAGGTGAGAAGGTCGTTACATTCCTTGATGTTCGGGCGGAAGTATTTGCAAAACGCCTTCGCTTTGTCGATGAATCCAGGAGGAATATCGTGAGAGAGACCGCCGACCCAGATGTAATTATAGAGCAGCCGCGCTCCGCAGGTCATTTCAAACAGATCCAGAATACGTTCGCGGTCGCGGAACATGAAGAGGAACGGCGTGAATGCGCCGACATCAAGACCGTAGGTGCCGAGGGCAATAAGGTGGGATGCAATGCGCTGCAGCTCGCCCATGATAACGCGGATATATTCGACACGATCGGGCACTTTAATCGCAAGGAGTTTCTCGACTGCGAGGGCGTAGGCCCAATCCATATTCATCGAGGCAAGATAATCCATCCTATCGCAATACGGAATCACCTGCTGGTAATTCGTCATCGCTTCGGAATGTTTTTCGAAGCAGCGATGGAGATAACCGATATGCGGAATGACATCCACAACGATCTCGCCATCGACCACAAGCTCCAGCCGCAGCACGCCATGCGTCGATGGATGCTGCGGGCCCATGTTGATAATCATCTCTTCGCTGCGAAGAGCGCGGCCCGTGGATGTCTTTACTTGTTCGAGGAGCGTTGCGGGCATCTTAGTATGGGACTTTCATCCCCTGGTAATACTCGGGGACTTTATAATCTTTTCGGAGAGGATGCCCTTCCCAATCGTCGGGCAAGAGGATGCGGCGAAGATCCGGATGTCCGGTGAAGGTAATCCCGATCATATCAAACGCTTCCCGCTCGTGCCAGTTGGCAGCGCGCCAAATCGATTCGACCGATGGAACTGCCGGAGTTGCCACCGGCACTTCGACTTTCAACACGATCTTATGCTTCTTCTCCATCGAGGCAAGATGATAGACGACGCCGAGCATTCCTTTGCCGTTATCCATGCCGCTGAGGCACATGAGATAATCGAACGAAAGTTCTGGGCTTTCGTGCAGAAAGCGTGAGACTTCCAAAATTGCGGCGGGAGCTATCTTGAGAAACGGGTCGATGACGCCTTCGAGCTTCGCGTCGAGGACTGCTTCGGGGAATTTCGCTTTTATTGCTGCCGTTATTTCTTGCGGCGACATTGTAATAGCCATCAGGCGGATTTCTTCACTAACGATTCGCTGCGGATCTTCTCCTGCAGCTTGATCAATCCTTCCATCAATGCTTCGGGGCGTGGAGGACAGCCGGGAACATAGACATCGACCGGAATGACACGATCGACGCCTTTCAACACATGGTAGCCGTGCTCCCAATACGGGCCGCCACAATTGGAGCAGCTACCCATCGAAATAACGTAGCGCGGTTCAGACATCTGATCATATAAGCGCTTGATGCGGCTTGCCATCTTTAACGTAACAGTGCCGGCGACAATCATGACATCGGATTGGCGGGGCGTTGCGCGCGGAATGACGCCGAACCGGTCGAAATCGTAATGCGATGCGGCGGCGGCCATCATTTCGATGGCGCAGCATGCCAGACCGAACTGCATCTGCCACAACGACGACAACCGCGCCCAGTTGAGCAAGTTATCGACCGTCGTGATGACGACGTTACCGCTTTCAAATTTTTGGTCGAGTAAACCCATTATGAACTCTGATTATCGCTGATTTTCTTGATGGGCATGATTACACTTCAACGGTTTCTCGTTTCACAGTCTGCTTAGGTACCATTCCCTGCCGTACAATAGTAGGGATTGTCGGTTCGGGGCGGTCCCAATCGAGGTCGCCCTTGACCCACACATAAGCGTATCCGACGAACAAAATCGCCACGAACACCAGCATTTCCACATAGGCGTACATTCCCAGCTTTTGATAGACGACGGCCCACGGGAAGAGGAAGATTACTTCGACATCGAAGAGGAGGAAAATGAGGGCGACAACATAGAATCGGATATTAAACTTTACCCACGACCCGCCGACGGGCTCTTCGCCACATTCGTAGGAGGTGAGTTTATTGGGATACGATCGATCTGGCCGTACGAGCCAAGCGGTAACCAAACCGCCGGCGACAAATACTCCGCCGATGAGGAAGAAAACAAATATGCGTCCAAAATCTGTTAGCATCGATTCAAGTAGTACGAATTACGATAGATTTCGGATCGTGAAGGGGAAGAGAAATTAGTGTTGTTAAACGGAAATTTACTTGCTTCGGGTAAAAATATAGCAAGAATTAGGGCGAAAGTCAAAAAAAGGAGTCGGGTCGAAAGACCCGACTCCACTCAAACACCCGACTCGACTTAAGGCCAGGCGAGAAGGTCGAGTTGTAATCCACCGCGGCGGACCGACCGCGCATCCTGTGGCGTCGGGTCTTTCGACCCGACGCAGTCGCTCACCAACCCACCCCAACTCGAATCAAACTATGGTCGCCCGTCAAATAATTCCGGGCGCTAGAGAATTGCCAATCCTCTGCCTTATCAACGAGACCGGCTTTCACTGGATTCTGATGAATATACTCCACCTTCGTCCGCATTACGTCTTCTGTGTACACGACGACGTCATCAAATCGATCCATCCACAGTTTGAATACTTGCCCGCGTTTGCCTTTGGAGTTCCTCCTTAGAAGCTCAATCCAGTCAACTTGATTATCACGCTCTAACTGTTGCCGAATCTTTGTTGAGGTGAATTTCTTGAAATCACGCATGAGATCGGTGAGACGCTCACCTTCAGGCATTCGTAGAACGAGATGAAGGTGACTTGGCATAAAAACATATGCATATAGAACTGCCTTGTGCTCCTGAAGAACGAATTTTAGGGAGTCGAGCAGAATTCGATAGTAGCTCTCTCCCAATCCGAAAACCCGGTCGAAGTTCATAACAGTGGTTGTGACGAAGACTGTGACACCTTGCGTTTCGAATGAAGATCTTCGTCTAAGCCCCATTATCTCTATTGATTTTCTTAGGTCAGCAATTTCCTTTGGAGAACATTATAGAGAGTCGGGTCGTAAGACCCGACTCCACAGCAAAGGGCGACCAGTCCGCCTCCGCGGAGGTCACCAAAACTGAATCGAGGCAACGAACCTCGTCGCTCTACCTTATAACCTTTTTACTTCTTCCACTTCACCTCAGGCGTGTGGCTCAGCGCGTTGCTCCATCGCGCAAGAACAAAGAGGAGATCGGATAATCGATTAAGATAGATGACGGGGTTGGGGCCGATCTTTTCGTGGCGGGCAAGGGTAACGACCATGCGCTCGGCGCGGCGACAGACGGTGCGGGCAAAATGTAGGAATGCGGAGGATCGGTTCCCGCCAGGGAGGATGAAATTTTTGAGAGGTTCCAACGATGGGTCAATGGCATCGATGCGGCGCTCGAGTCGTTTGATATCCACAGGTGCGATGCGTTTGACACGCGCGCTTTTTACAGATTTTGGGGAGGCGAGGTCAGCGCCTAAGGTGAAGAGATCGTGCTGGATTTCGTCGAGGATGGAGTCGAGTTCAACCGCGGCGTTGAAGGAGCGGCAGATGCCGATAACACTGTTGAGTTCATCGACCGAGCCGTACGCGCGGATGCGGAGATCGCCTTTGTGGACTTTTGTACCGCCGAAGAGCGCTGTCTCCCCTGCGTCGCCCTTCTTGGTGTAGATTTTCACAGCGAACGAATTCTTGTGCTTAGTAGCACGGATCGAGCCGCAATGCAGCGCCGTTTCCGCCGACGATAAATCCTTGATTGTTCTTGCTGAGGGAAATATCCGTAAAATTTGCAGCCGATTGCACGTCTTGCCGCAGCCACGAATATCCTCCGGTTCCCGTATAAATGATAATACCTTCGAACCCAACCGCGATTGCATTTCCCACGCCAAAACACGCGATCCCCGTTAATGTTATCGCAGTGGGACTGCGCTGCACCAGCCAGGTCACGCCGCCATCCGAAGTCCCGATGATGATCCCTGAGGCTCCCACAGCGAATCCGTTCAAGCCGTTCCAAAACGAGACACCTGTCAGCGTCAACCCGATGCGGCTGTGTTGAATGCGCCACGTAATTCCGCCATCGGTGGTGCCAACAATTGCCCCTGCCGCACCAACGGCATACCCGGTATCGGGATTCGGAAAAGTTATCGAGAACAAAATACTAACAACGCCCGTGGTATGGGTGCCCCACGTCTTGCCGGTATCGGATGTCGAAAGAACCGTGCCGCCGTTGCCGCACGCGAATCCGACTGAGGGAGAAACGAAGCAAACCGAACGCAATGCAAGAGTTGTATTTGAGATGGCGGGATTCCACGTTTGGCCTCCATCTGACGTCCGCAAGATCTTTCCGTTATCGGCGACAACAACGCCGTGCATCGGATCGGCGAACGCCACGCCGTTGAGCGAAATATGCACTTTCGATTTCAGCGAATCCCATGTCATGCCGCCATCGGTTGTTTTATAGATGACACCCGTGAGGCCGACCGCAACCGCAGTCATAGAGTCGATCCGGGCGACGGAATTCAAGTTACGGGTAATGCCGGTCTGAAGAACAGTTGGATCGCCGAACGACGTCGTTGCCACTATTGGAGTAGAGTACCCCGACCGTTCGAGGGTATCGGTCGTATGCACTGAATCGACGATATATCCCTGGATGTAATAGAGATAGACCGTTCCGCAATGGGCAGTCGAATCGGTAAAGGTTGTACTCTTTCCGGGGGCGTTGAAATAGATGGTATCGGTCGCGGACCGGCGAGCAATGCGGAAGCCGGTTTGCGTTGATGTGGCCAATTGCCAACCGAGTTTCACGCTCGTCTCAGTGGTCGAAATAATGGTCACATTCTTCGGAGGAAATATTACCAGCGCTGTATTAATAAAGACCTGCGGAGTGGGGGTAGAATTTCCCTGACTATTAAAGGCATAGATCCGGTAATAGTAGGTATTCGGGGCAAGGCCTGAATCGGTGTAGGTATATTGCGCATTCGTTCCGTTTGCGGGGACAACTTTGTAATTATGCCAGACGCTATCGCCGGTAACGCCGCGTTGAATTTGAAATCCGGTCACCGTTTGGCCGGCGGGTTCTCTCCAAAAGAGCCGTAACTCGAAACTCGAAAGCAATGAGAGGACAAGGTTCGTGGGAGTCGCCGGGCCGTTGCCGTTCACCAGTGAATTATCGTTAACGGAGCACGACTGGAGGCAGCATTCCAGCATGACAAACGCGACCAGAAGGGCGTTGAGGAGAACAGACCGTATTGAAGGGGAGTTTCTCATTAGGAGCTAGCAGGTTTCTTTTTCTTACCGTTCGACATTGTGGTTCCCACTTCGTTATAAAAATGCGCGATAGTGCGGATGCCGCCGAAAAAATGACCCAGATTCAAAAATTCATCGGGCGCATGAGCGTTTTCATCCGGCAGTCCGAAACCCAGCAACACGGTATCGAGGCCGAGATCTTTCTTGAAATCGACCACAATAGGAATCGATCCGCCTTCGCGTTGAAACACAGGCTTCTTGCCGAAACCTTTTTCCAGGGCGCGTGCGGCGGCGCGGACTCCCGGGCTGGCGAGTTCAGTAACGATCGCTTCGCCGCCATGAATAAACCGGGGATTCACCTGAACAGTGCGCGGAGCAATTTTCTTAATATGCTTGATAAAGAGTTTCGCAATCTTCCCCGCCTGCTGATCGGGGACAAGCCGCATGGAAATCTTTGCAGAGGCGCGCGAGGGAAGGACCGTCTTCGCACCGTCGCTGATAAACCCGCCCCAGATACCGTTGCACTCAAGAGTCGGGCGGATCCAAAGACGCTCAAGCGTTGTAAAACCCTTTTCGCCGTTCAATTCTTTCACGCCGAGATTTTTAGCATACTCTTTATCGTTCCACGGCAACAAACGGAACGCGTTGCGTTCTTTAGCTGTCATCTTCCGGACATCGTCGTAAAATCCCGGAATGGCAATACGGCCATTCTTATCGTGCAGACTCGCAATGATTTCTGCAAGGACCTGAATCGGGTTAGCGACCGAACCGCCGTACGAACCCGAATGAAGGTCGCGGTTAGGGCCAATGACATCGATCTGCATGTACGAAATTCCGCGCAAACCGTAGCAGACCGACGGGATATTCCGGCCAAACATCGACGTATCCGATATAACGGCGAGATCGGCCTTCAGCCGCTCCTTATTTTCCCGAACAAATTCGCCGAGGTTTTCGCTCCCCACCTCTTCTTCGCCCTCAATAATCACCTTTAAATTCAGCGGCAATGAGCCCGAATTCTTCAAATATGCCTCGATACTCTTCAAATGAATGAACACCTGTCCTTTGTCGTCAGCCGAACCGCGGGCGTAGAGATTTTCGCCGCGGATGGTGGCTTCAAATGGCGGCGTCGTCCACAATTCGAGCGGATCAACAGGCTGGACATCGTAATGGCCATAAACCAACAATGTGGGTTTGCCGGGCGCGCCAAGCCATTCACTATAGACGATGGGATGCCCTTTGGTCTGAAAGACCTGGGTTTGCTGCATGCCCATTTCGGACAGATGATCGGCGATCCAATGAGCGCACTTCTGTATGTCGCTCCGGTGATTTTCGTCGGTGCTGATACTCGGAATAGAGAGCAATTCTTTCAATTCGCGAAGATAACGGTCTTTGTTATTTTCGATGTAGCCTAATATCCGATCCATTCAATCACCTAAAAAACGGGCTGTTGGGGAGATAGAGAAACGCAGTTTAATATAATAAAGGGCATTCGGAGTTGCAAGGGTTTAACGCACACATTTCTATGAATATAGCCTCCCTTGGAAAACTCTCGATTTTTCGGTATCTTACAGGTGAATTTATGCGGTAAGAGTCATTTCAACAGGTATGAATCCATGTGTTTAGCCGCCACCAACCGACCCCAACCCTCACCCCAATAATTCCACGGCTATTTTCGCAATGATTACCTCCTTACGCATACTCGAGACAGCCCTGCCCGCTGCGTACTTCTGCGCCATTTGGGCTTATGCGAAAGCATTCTTCAGCGGCAACAAAGTCGCAGAATCGGTGAAGACGCCATTGCTGGGGCTTTGCCTTGTCCTCCATGGCGGATATCTCATTGTACGCACTTCTATCCTCAGCCATCCGCCAATCACATCGGTTTTTGAAATCTTCTCGGTGATTGCCTTCACGATCGCACTCGCCTATTTGTTCATCGAATGGCAAACGGGCAACCGCACAACCGGGTATTTTATTCTGATCTTCTCGTTTTTCTTCCAGCTTGCCTCGTCGCTGTTCATAAAGGAAAATTCCGAAGTTCCCTCGATTCTGCGGAGCAATTTATTGGGCGTACATGTCTCGAGCGCCCTATTTGGGATGGCGGCGATTACGGTTTCCGCAGTGTACGGTTTGTTGTATCTGATGTTATACCACGAAATCAAATCGAGCCGCTTCGGAGTTATCTACCAACGCTTACCGAATCTTGAGATGCTCGAGCGGATGAGTTTTACCTCCGCGGCGTTCGGTTTTGCATTTCTCACCGTCGCAATTATCATCGGAATCGTATGGCTGCCAAGGTCGGTGCCGAATTTTTCATACACCGATCCGAAACTCTGGGGCACGTTCGCACTCTGGTTGATTTACGGAATTGGGTTCACGGCTCGCTCGGTTGCCGGATGGCGCGGACGGAAGATTATTGTCCTCTCGATGTTCGGATTCGCGCTGGCGATTTTTTCGATGACACTGATTAACGTGCTGTTCACCAGCTTTCATAAGTTTTATTAGGCCGATGACCGTATGAACCTTGCATGCATTGGCATTAATCACCGGACCGCGCCCATCGATATCCGGGAGAAGGTGTGGTTCTCGGACGAAGAGACGCGGAAGTTCCTTGCTTCGTTCGGGGAGAAGCACGCCGACGAGTGCATATTGGTCTCCACCTGCAACCGGACAGAGCTCTATTATGTTCCGAAGAAGAATTCGGCAAACGGAATCGAATTATGGAAGATGCTTTCCACCTTCAAGGGGGAAAATCCCAGCGCGAAGAAAGACAATTTTTACGAGATCGGGTCGCTCCATGCCGCAGGGCACCTGTTTAAAGTCGCCTCGGCAATCGATTCGATGGTTGTGGGCGATGTGCAGATTTTGAATCAGATCAAACAATCGTACAGCATCGCTGTCGAATCGAAGACGACCGGCTCGGTCTTGAACCGCCTCTTCCCTGCCGCGCTGCATGTCGGGAAGCGGAGCCGGACTGAAACCGCGATCGGTGAAGGGGCTGTCTCGATGAGTTATGCGGCAGCGGAACTTGCCTCAAAAATATTCAACGACCTTTCCCGGCGCTCCGCACTCCTTATTGGAGCGGGAGAAACCGGAGAACTTGCGGCTAAACATCTCCTGAGCAAGAATCTCAAGCGCCTAATCGTCGCGAACCGGACATTCGAGCGGGCTGCCGCACTGGCCAAGGATCTCGGCACCGAGACGGTGGAATTCAACCAAATTATACCCACGATCAATTCTGTGGATATCGTCATCGGCTCAGTGGCCGCGGATCATCACGTCCTCACTGCGGCCAATTTTGCGGAATGCGCGAAAACCCGAAACGGACGACCGCTTTGCGTCATCGATCTTGGTGTGCCGCGGAACTTCGACCCTAAAGCCAATGCCATCGAGAGCATCTTCCTGCACGATGTCGATGCGTTAAGCCATATTATCGATCAGAATCTTGCGCACCGCGAGGCGGAAATCCCCAAAGTCCGCAATATCGTGCTGACCGAGCTGGAGGCGTTTTACCATTGGCATACCTCGCGCGATGCAGCGCCGACAATCGAGCAGTTGCGCGAGCATTTCGAAACCATCCGCAGTGAAGAGTTCGAAAAGCTTCGGCACAAGCTCGATGCTAAGGAAACAGAAGCCGTGGAAATGCTCACGCGCCGCATTGTCAACAAGATTCTCCATACGCCGATGGTAAACCTCCGCGGCGAAGCGAACACTGAGGCAGAGGAAGACCGGCAGGCGCGGATTTCGGTCGTGCGCTCGCTCTTCGGCCTTGATAAGAATCATTCGAAATGAACCCCCTTTCCATCATCATCGGCAGCCGCGGCAGCGAACTTGCTCTGTGGCAGACCAATTGGGCAACCGGAGAGCTCAAGCGACTGACAAAAGGCCTGATCGTCGAAACGATTATTATGAAAACGATAGGCGATAAGATCCTCGATTCGTCATTATCGAAGATCGGCGACCGCGGATTGTTCACAAAGGAACTCGACAGCGCATTATTGGAAAAGACAATCGACTGTGCAGTTCACAGCATGAAAGACGTGCCCACCGTTCTTGCCGAGGGTTTGGCAATTGGCGCCATCACTCACCGGGAAGATGTGCGGGATGCATTCGTGTGCCATCCGAACAAACCGTGGAAGAGCCACAAGGATCTCCCCCAGGGCGCGACAATCGCTACCGGCAGCTTGCGGCGCAGAAGCCAGCTGATGCGTTTTAGAAGCGATCTCCATATCGAAGATTTGCGCGGGAATATCGGCACGCGGCTGCAGAAGCTCGATGAATCGAACTGGGATGGCATTGTTTTGGCCAGCGCAGGATTGAAGCGGCTGGGACTTGCCAAGCGCATTACGGAATTTCTTCCGGCAGAAACAATATTGCCTGCCGTGGGTCAAGGTGCGCTCGCCATCGTCATCCGCAAAGGCGACAAGAAAATGGAAAAGATCGTGCGGCAGCTGCATCATGAGCCAACGGCAGTTTCCGTACGGGCCGAGCGCGCATTTATGCGATTCCTTGAAGGCGGCTGCCAGGTTCCGATCGGCACGTTCGCGCGGTTCGAAGACAACAATTTTGTCCTTAATGCGATGATCGGATCGCTCGATGGCAAAAAGATAGTCAGCGGCAAAACACATAGCGATGCTGACGGCGCGGAGAGATCGGCCCTGGAGCTTGCGCGCTCGCTATACCAATCAGGCGGAAAAGAAATTCTCGCTGAAATCCGCGGGATGGAAAGCACAGACATCGCAGTATGAACTCACTCAAAGGTAAAACAATCATCATTACACGCGCCGCGAAACA
>DATGFY010000134.1:0-2817 GCA_035308785.1 Bacteroidota bacterium
GCCGACGGTGGGCGGCGGCAAAGTTGCCGTGGTGCTGCATCTGCTTTCTCCTGCCAAACGGCCCATTGCGGTAACGCAAGACCTGCCGAGTTTTTGGAAGAACGGATATTTCGATGCGCGAAAGGACATGCGCGGAAAATATCCGAAACATTACTGGCCGGAAAATCCGCTCGAAGCAGAGCCGACGAGACGGGTTAAGAAAAGAATGTAATATGGAATCCCCCAATGGCGGAGGAATATGGAATATGGCAAGAAGATGAATCGATTGTGCCGAATCACAATGTTGTCCGGGATGTTTCGTAACTTATGGAGATATTACGGAAGGAAAATGCTATGGAAAACAAGTTAAACGAACGCCACGTCAGCGCGGGTTGTGCGGTTTTTACTGTAGCCGTACTTTCGATTTTGACGCTGGGACAGCTCGAGGCGAAGAACAGAGTGTATTATTCTCCCGACCGCAAAGTGCGGGTGGTAATTGTGCCGATGGGCAAGGGGAAGAATAAGATGACGGAGAGCCGTCTCGATATTCTGGCGGGCAGACGTGTCGTGCGCTCAAGAGATTTCAGTTCGGAGGATGGCGAACACGGCGAGGCTGTGCGGCGCGGAACGTGGACTGACGACGGCCAGTATTTTATTTTCAACACGATCAATTCGGGCGGGCAGCAGCCCTGGCATTGCGCGACGTATTATTTTGACCGTTCGCGCGAGAAGATTTTCTCGCTGGATGATTATGTCGGGCCAATCACGCGTGATTTCTTCATTCCCGGGCACGATTCGGTATGCGTGTTCGTGCTGAATCCGAAAAAGAAATATCCTGCGGCAGATTCGGTTGCGGTGGATTTGCGCACGCTGCCCGATTCGCCGCCGGCAAGAAAACCGGGGAGATAATCGGTTGCGAACATTCATAGTAAGCTGCGTTTGCATTGTCACGCTGGCGGTCTCGTCGATTCTCCACGCGCAAGGGGCATACATCGGTGGCGACGTGAAAAGCGGCGGCAGGGTGTCAGGCACGGTCACACTTGCTACGAAAGGGTACAAACCGGTATTGATGGAGGTAATTAAGGGTGCGCAGTTTTGCGGGCCGAAGCAGGTCTCGCCGCGGTTGATCGTTGGAAACAATAACGGCGTCTGCAATGCGGTGATTTATGTCTCAAAAATTTCTCGAGGAAAGAGGCAATCGGTCGTTTCCACAAAGGTTCTCCAGCAAGTGCATTGTTCCTTTGTTCCGCATGTCCTCCTGTTGCCGAATGCTTGGTCGTTGGAGGTAGTGAATGAAGACGACGGTTTGCACAATGTCTTCGGCACCGGCGCCGATGGTACGGCGATGTTTGCATTCATTCAGCCGGCGAACGGGCAGCATACGCTTGTGCAGAGCGTTCAACTAACCGGAAAGGGGTTTGTTGCTGTGACATCGGATGAAGATCATCCCTGGATGAGCGGATATGTTGTGCCGATGGATCACCCGTATTATGCGCTGACCGATTCTTTGGGTGAATATTCGATCGAGGGAATTCCTGCGGGACATTATACGTTAATGATGTGGCACGAAGGCGTGAAAACAGTAAAAACCGACGCCGCGAATGTGGATGAAGGCGAGGATAATACGTATGAAACGTTTTCTGCGCAAAGAGTTACGAAATATTATTTCGAAGCGCCGTATATTCTTTCCAAGGAGATCGATGTGGCTGCAAACGGGAATGCTACGGCGGATTTTGTGTTGAGTTTACGATAAGCATGACCACCCCGTTCCCGATTTCATCGAGAACACCCCTCCTCCACGAGGAGGGGAAACTGTCCCTGTGGATTAATTCGGCGCGGAGCGCCCGCGGCGGAGTGGGAACGAGAATATGAAATAATGGAATAAGAGACAATGGATCCGAAGATTGAAGCGTTAAAACCGAAAGAACGATTTACCGATAGAGTCGATGCGTATATCCGCTACCGGCCGCATTATCCGAAGGAGATCATACCATATCTTGGCAGGACCATCGGGTTGAAGAAGGAGAATATTATTGCCGATATCGGTTCGGGGACAGGGTTCCTCTCTGAATTATTTTTGGAGAACGGGAATTACATCTATTGCGTCGATCCGAACGAGGCGATGCGCGATGCGGGCGATGATTATCTGCGCAAGCGGTTCACAAACTTTGCGAGCGTTAATGGAAGCGCGGAAGACAGCACGCTGAAGAGCGGATCGGTAGATGTGGTGACGGCAGCGCAGGCATTTCATTGGTTCGATCATGCAAAGTTCCGCGACGAGTGCCGGAGAATATTGCGCGGTCCCAAGTGGGTTGTGCTGGTATGGAACATGCGCGGCGAAACCGAATCTCCGTTCCTGCGCGAGTACGAGAGAATTGTGAAAGAGTTCGGCCAGAATTACGGTGAAATACGAGGGAAGCATTCGAAGTTGGAAGAGATTACTAAATTTTTTGAAGGCAGAACGCCGGAGATCGGCACATTCGAAGCGAAGCAGGTATTCGACTTCGAAGGGGTGAGGGGAAGATTGTTATCGTCGTCGTACATCCCGGGCGAGGGAAGTCCGCGGTTCAACGAGATGATGGCCGAGGTGAGAGAACAGTTCGACCGGTACAGCGTGAGCGGAACGATCGACATGCCGCATGTGACAAAGGTGTATAGCGGGAGAGTCTGAGAAGCAGTGGACAGTGAACAGTTGACAGTTCGGTGGGATGTCAACAACAGACCATCCCCGCCTGCGGCGACCCCTCGTCAGAGACGAGGGGAAATAACGACGTAAGGTAAAGTGAGAATCGGAGGTGTGCGATCTTACCGGATTTGAGATATGGGGAAATTCAACGG
>DATGFY010000135.1:0-4267 GCA_035308785.1 Bacteroidota bacterium
GAAAGTAATCACCCTGAGGAAAGTTTGAGTACTATCGAAACTCCCACCTCAACAACCTACAGAGCGGGTGGAAGCGTCACGAGTCCGCTTCCACCTTCTGTATTTTATGAAGGCGCGGTGAAAAAAAAGGTCCGGAATATCGGCGACGCCGTATTTAAGAACGTGACGACGGTTTTTGCGGTCGGGATATTCATTATCGTGGTTTTAATGGCCTACGAAATGTACGCCGGATCGCGGCTTTCCATCAGCACGTTTGGATGGAAGTTCTTGACGGCAACAACCTGGGACCCGGTGAACGACGTCTATGGGGCGTTGCCGTTTATTTACGGCACGGTCGTTTCTTCTGCGCTCGCGTTGATTATCGCTCTCCCGCTCGGGTTGGGTGTCGCGGTATTATTATCGGAACTCTCACCGGCGTGGATTGAAATCCCGTTATCATTCCTGGTGGAATTGCTCGCCGCAATCCCCAGTATCGTCTATGGATTGTGGGGAGTATTTGTTCTTGTCCCCTGGCTTCGCATCACCGTCGAACCATTCCTCGGGAAGTGGCTCGGTTTCTTGCCGTTGTTCAGAGGCGCTCCGTACGGGTTTGGCATGCTGGCAGCCGGCATCATCCTCACGATTATGGTAATGCCGATCATCGTTTCCATTTCCCGCGACGTATTGAAAGCTATTCCGACTTCCCAGCGCGAAGCCGCATTGGCTCTTGGCGCAACGAAGTGGGAATCGACGCGTATTATTCTCGCAAGTTCAAAATCCGGCATTCTCGGCGCCGCGTTGCTTGGGCTGGGCAGAGCCGTGGGTGAAACCATGGCCGTGACAATGGTCATCGGCAACCGTACAGATATTTCCGCATCCCTTTTCAATCCCGGTTATTCCATGGCAAGCGTCATCGCGAACGAGTTTTCCGAAGCAACAAGCGATTTGTATATCAGTTCGTTGATCGAAATCGCTCTTATTTTATTTGTCGTGACTATCATTCTGAATGCTATCGCGCGAATTATCGTCCGAAGCATTACTAAGAAATTCAAGACTGCATGACCACAACTTCCAAACGAATGTACTATTGGAGAAAAGTCAAAAACTTTTCCATGATTTCGCTGGCAGTTCTCAGCGGAATTGCGGTTATCGTCCCGCTTGTGATGGTGTTTTATTATACAATCGCGCAGGGCATCGGTTCGGTAAATTGGGATTTCTTTACTCAAATGCCAAAACCCGTCGGCGAGACAGGCGGAGGGATGGCAAATGCCATCGTTGGAACGGGGATCCTTCTTGGCCTGGGAAGTCTATTCGGTCTTCCGATCAGCATTTTTTCTGGAATCTATCTGGCAGAATTCGGAAATAATATGTTTGGAAAGACGCTCAGGTTTCTCACAGATGTTTTAAGCGGCATTCCGTCAATTGTCATTGGCGTTGTCGCGTTTGTTCTCGTGGTTCTGCCAATGAAACATTTTTCGGCGCTGGCAGGCGGTGTCGCGCTGGGTTTACTGATGATTCCCACGGTGACACGCACAACCGAGGAAATGATTCGCCTTGTACCGCATTCGTATCGCGAGGCTGCCCTTGCGCTTGGCGTCCCCCAATGGAAAACCACGTTGCGAGTGATTTTGCCTTCGGCGATGAAAGGCATCACAACAGGCGTGTTACTCGGCCTTGCTCGAGCCGCCGGAGAGACCGCGCCCTTATTGTTTACTGCGCTCGGCAACCGGTTTTGGTCAACATCGGTTACGCAGCCCATCGCGTCGTTGACTGTGTTTATTTACGATTATGCTCGGGCTCCGTTTGAGGACTGGAATCGGCAGGCGTGGGCCGCCGCTTTTGTTTTGATTAGTCTAATCTTTATCTTGAACTTAATATTTCGCGTTGTGACACGGAGTAAATATGCAGAGCGTTAACCCGGAGGGTCGTTTGGCCACATTGAAGAATGATGAGATGGAACCGAATAATGCTTCTTCGCCGGGCATGACATCGGCTGAACAACCGATTCAACCCGGACAACCGGTCGGGCAACCGAACGCGGTTCAGTCACCCGCGCTTGCGATGATGAAAATTGTTACCAAGAATATCGAGGCGTACTTCGGAAGAACGCGCGCGCTTAGAAATGTCTCGCTCGATATACCTCCAAATCGCGTGGTGGCGATTATCGGACCATCTGGTTGCGGGAAATCGACGTATCTCCGCTGCTTGAACCGCATGCACGAAGTCGCGGGAGGAACAATGACCGGTTCCATCCAGCTCGATGGAGAACCCGTGCTCGATCTTGACCCGGTGATTTTGCGCCGCCGTGTAGGTATGGTGTTCCAAAAGGCAAACCCATTCCCGACGATGTCTATATATGAGAACGTCGCAGCGGGATTACGATTGAACGGCATGCGCAACAAGCGCCGCACCGCCGAGATCGTCGAGCAAAGTCTCCAACGCGCCGCGCTTTGGGATGAAGTGAAAGATTCGCTCGGCAAATCGGGAATGAGCCTTTCCGGTGGCCAGCAGCAACGCCTCTGCATTGCTCGCACCCTTGCAGTCGATCCCGAAGTCATTCTCATGGATGAGCCGGCAAGCGCGCTCGATCCGATCTCGACGGCGAAGATCGAAGAATTGATTTACAGTCTGAAAGACAGTTATACGATTGTCATCGTAACGCATAACATGCAGCAGGCAGCACGCGTCAGCGATTTTACTGCCTTCTTTTATGTCGGTGAATTGATCGAATACGATCTCACCAAAAACATTTTTACTACGCCTGCGAAAAAGCAAACGGAAGATTACATCACCGGCAGGTTCGGCTAATCACTTGAATAACGGAAACCACATGCAGCGGCATTTTGAACGCGAACTCGAGGGCCTCAAAACGAATCTCATTAAGATGGGCAGCATCGTTGAGGAGGCAGTGACAAGCGCGATGAAAGCCCTGATCGACCGCGATATCATACTCGCGCAGCGTATTCTCGATGGCGATGAACGCATTAACTCTCTGGAAATCGAAATTGATAACTCGATCGTCGATCTTCTTGCCCTTCAGCAGCCCGTCGCCGTCGATCTCCGTCTGATCCTTGCCGCGCAGAAGATCAATAACGATCTTGAGCGCATCGGCGATCATGCGGTCAACATTGCAGAATCTGCAATTGCAATGGCTCGGCTCGATAAACAAGACACATTTCTTGAGCTTCCCCAGATGGCGGAATTCGTCGAAACGATGCTGCGCAATGCGATTGATGGATTTATTCACCGCGATGCCACGCTTGCGAAAAAAGTGTTTGAGATGGAAGACGCGATCGATGAACTTAACCGCACAACGAGCAGAAAGGTTGTCCAGTTGCTCAATACGAACGAGGTTTCTATTGAAGGCGGCCTCGATCTCATTCGTGTGAGCCGCAATCTCGAACGGGTCGCCGATCTCGCGACTAATATCAGCGAAGAAATCATCTTCATGGCACGCGCCGAAATCGTGAAACACCACGCGGCTGAGAAGAAGCAGTAGAATCGGTCAGCGGCCCGCCTTCCGGCCTGCGTTCTTTTCGTTATCAATGGCTAGTTTCTCAACACGTTAATCCTTCCAATGGCGCCTCCCCATAAAGTCAAGGGCCTTCGACTCGATGAAAAGGGATCAAAAGGGCTCGGGAAAATCTTGCGTACGAAGGCGCACGAGCTTTTTTCCCATCAAGAAAAGGTCCTCGCAGGCGATATCGAAGGTATTCATGGGATGCGTGTTTCCGCTCGCCGCCTCTACACCGCGATTCGTCTTTCTGAAAAGTGTTTGCCGCCGGGAAAATTGAAAACGTACAGAAACAGAGTAAAATCGCTCATCAGCGCGTTGGGCGAAGTGCGCGACCGCGACGTTTTTCTTCAACTATTGCGCTCCTCGATGAATCGATCAGCCGCCGGCAGAGAAACGAATGTTCTCAACCCGCTTGAGTCGGTCATCAGTAGTTACGAAAAGGAGCGCGCTGCGGCTCTCCGCCACCTCAAAGGAACCCTCCGACGTCTTGATCGTAAGCAATTTGAAAAAAAGTTTATTGCTTTTCTCGATAAAAACATCTAATTTTTCTTCGTGCCGAATGCCCTGCAAATCAGACCCCGCAAGTCGGTGGGGGAGAACCTCGAACGAATTATACCGGCGCTCATCGAAGAATTCCGCAGTTGCCTTCCGCCAACCCCTCGTACGACGGAACAAGTGATCCAATTGCACGATTCGCGTCTTGCCGGGAAGCCGTTACGTTATTTGATGGAAATCGCCGCGCCGCTCTATGGTGCTGAATTTGGCGAGTCT
>DATGFY010000136.1:0-6733 GCA_035308785.1 Bacteroidota bacterium
GGATTCGGGAAATTTTGATCGAGCGCGTACGCAATCGGCTTGCCGATGATCGTCAATTCCGATCCGACCGCCGTTGCGCGGTAGTCTTTTTCATTCAATAAGAGTTGCGTGAACGTCACCGGAGATTTTACCGTCCCCCGCACATCGTTGGCAACGGTAAAGGTCACCGTGGCAACATCGCCGTCAACATCGAACGGCTTCCCTGTCGCCATCACGATGGTGACAACTCCCTTGCCGAAGTTCGAATAATTCGTCATCCCGTTCACCGATTGATCGAACGTAACTTCCTTCGGTGTCAGCAGCTTCTCGTCATATGCGAGGCGGATATCTGCAGAGGCAAAGTTCGCCGCGTGCGCAAGATGGATAGGAATCGTAACATCCGTTCCTCGTTTCGCAGTCGTGTTTGCCATGGCGATCGCCGAGGCGGAGATCTTGGGCAGGTTCAACGGGATATTCTTCGCCATCGTATCGGCCGGGAAATAGCCGATACCGCCGACAACGTACTGGAGAATCAGCGATCCATCGAACGCCGTAATTGCGCCGTTGCCGCTCACATCCGCCACGCGCTGCTGCGAAAGGTTCAGCGGGTTCGCGCCCGGGTTCACCACGTATTTCAGAATCAGCGAGGCATCGAACGCCTGAATTGTCCCGTTGAGACTCACATCGCCCATCGTCGGATCGAGCGAGCCCGTCGTGCTGAACGGCAAATAATTCACTGAATCGGTCACCACGTCGCCTGTTCCGCCGGGGTTCAAATGGTGTGTCGGTCCGCTGTTATTGCCCCACCAGTTATTCTGGGCGTCGAAGTTAAACGACCCATCCGCATTATACACGCCATAGTTGGAGTTCTTATAAATATCGCAATTCGTGATCACCGGATTCGAGGCGCCGACCGTCTCCACCCCAATGCCGTTGTTGTTAATCGAGCAATAGGTGATCGTCGGGCTTGCGCTGCTTGCAGTAATGCCCGCGTAATACGTATAGTACGAAGCCGTATATCGTACAACGCAATATTTCAGCTTGCAGAACGGATCGAGCGATTCATCTTCAAACTTAATGCCAATCCAATTGCCGTAGTATTGCTGGTTCGGGTTCGTTGCTGAACTGTCGGCGTTCGTATCGCCGCCGTAGAAATCGTCTTTCAAGTCGGTGAAGACGATCGTGCTATCGGCCGCCGCGCTTCCAATCGCGATTAGCCCTTTCTGCACAGTCAGTCCTGTGCTGGGCAGAAATTTTATTACAACGCCGGGATTGATCGTGAGAATCGCGCCCGTGCCTATCGTGTAATTATCGAACACGTAGGGGATATTGGGATATCCGCCGAAATTCTTCTTCGTAAGCGTCACATCCTGCACCAGCGTCTCCGAAAGCACGCCGATTGCACGGTAGGTCGTACCGCGGATCGAATCCGCCAACGTCGATGTCGGATACGAAACGAGCGAGGTCCGCATCGGGGCGAAATAGAGGTTGTTGAACATGCAGCTGTCCAGCGTGGGGGTTGAAACGCCGTTCAACTGAACTCCCCAATTGTCGTGATCGAATGTGCAGTGATTGATGACGGGCGACGCCTGCTGAAGATTGATCCCCTGGTTCTTATACCGGATCACCGCATTCCTCACCGAGCAGGTATGGTCGTCGCTGATATCGGCAAATTCAATGCAGGGAATGTAGGAACTCACCGTCGGATGCGTCGCCGAACCGTCCTGGTTCGTGTCGCCCGGATTTCCGTATTGATCGTCCGCCGCATCGGTAAAGACAACGTTGTTCGTGGGCGTTCCGGCAACCACCAGCGCGCCGTTCACCTCCCATGAGTTCAAACCCTTGAATACGACTCCGGCCGGGATCGTAATTGTCGTGCCGGAATTGATGACATACTGATAGCTCGATTGATACAGTAAATAGGTGATGTTCGCATAACCGGAGAAGGAGCGCACGGGCACGGTCGCAGTGACCGAATATGTTTCCGGGATGATTCCCAGCGCCATGTAGCCGACATTCAATGCCGCAACATTCGTGGTGAACGTCGGGTTCGAGAACATGCTCATCGTGATCGGCGTCGATCCCACATTATAGATCTGTGTATTCTGGATCACCGGGTTTGCGCTTCCGTAGATGCCGAAGCCCGAGCTGTATGATTGCTCTACCACGCATTGATCGATCAACCCGGTGGAATTAACGAATCGCACCGCACCATACGTTTGACCCGCCGGATCGCCATTCGGCCATTCGCTTCCCGCATACCGGACTTCGCAATACTTCAGCACATCTGCAGTATCCTGGGCGGAATTGTCGAATTCAATCGAATACCAATCGCCCTTGGTCGGCGATGTACTGTTTCCGTCGTTGTTTGTATCGCCGCCGTTCGAATCATCCATCAACGAGGTAAAAATAATTTTTTCTTCGACGTTGCCCACAGCAATCAGCGCGCCCTGAACCGTGATGCCGTAGTAATTGCCGTAACCGGTCGGCGCAAACTTTATCACCACGCCGGGTTGGATCGTCAACGTCGCATTCGGCCCGATCGTCAACTGATCGACGATGTAGGCGATATTGTTGATACCTGCCACGTCGCGCCGCGCCAGCGTAGCATCCGATGACAACGTCCCTTCAATAATAAATATTCCCTTGCTTCCATTGCTCGTAAAGGTGATCCCCGCAAAGGTCGGATTTGCCTTCAGCGACATGGCGATGGGATCCTGCGCGCAGTTGCGCATTTCAACATTCGTTACGTTCGGCGCTGAAGTCCCTTCGCACCGCACGCCGTACCACGCCGAACTCGCAATCAGTGAATTCGAAAGAGTGGTATTCGCGTTGGTGAATGTGACTCCTCCCCACGCTGCGTAATCCCCATTCGGGGCGCCCGTGGAGCTCCCTCCAAATTTGATTGTACAGCTATCGAGCAAACAAAATGCATCGTTGCTCGTCGCCTCAAACCGTATCGTTTTCCAATCTCCGCGGGCAGCCGAGGAGGCCGAACCATCGCCGTTCGTGTCGCCCGGGTTTCCGTAATTATCGTCTTTGATCGATGTGAAGACAACGTTGCCGCCGAGCGTCGTGCCCTTGGCTTTAAATCCGCCATCGACGAAGATGCCGCACGCATTGAATTTGATTACCACGCCCGGATCGACTATCACGTTCGTCCCGGCATTTACCAGCAGATCGCCGAGAAGGACATAGGTGATGTTCGTATAGCCCGCCACCGTTCGCTGAACAATCTCACCGTTGACGCCGAGGCCTTCGCCGATGATCCCAAGTGCGGTCCACGTCGTATTCGTGAACGTCAACCCCGTCATCACCGGGTTGGCATTGACCGACATCGCAATCGGAGTATAAACCGTATTGATGATCGACGTATTTGATATTTTCGGATTGGAAGATTGGAACGCAAAGACGCCGTAATTCACGTCTTTGATTTCGCAGTTCGAAATGTTCGGGCTGGCGTTCACGGTGGTGATTTCACCGCCATAGATATATGTCGGGTTAGTGTAATACAACGTATAATAATGTTGCCCGTTTTCGCTGCCGTAGTGTATCTTGCAATAGTTCAGGATAGAGGAGGTATCGCTTGTCGCTTCAAAGGAAATGCCGCCCCAATCGCTGACCGCGGGAGAGGTTTGCGTCCCGTCGCGGTTGGTGTCGCCCGGGTTGCCGAACGCATCATCGCGCGCCGATGTGAAGACGATCATGCTGTCCGGGGTTCCGTTCGCTACCAATTTCCCCTGGACAACGATCCGAATCGACGAATATGGATCGTACGCCTTAATCACAACGCCCTTATTAATAGTGAACGTTGTTCCCTGCGGTATCGTAATCTGAGTAAGGAGCAGGTACGTAATATTCGGAATGGAAGTCACCGAGCGGATAGGCAGCGTTCCGTTCGACGGCGTCGATGCATCGAGGATGCCGATCGCATCGTATTTATTGTCTTCGAACGAAAGGGTATTGTTGGTAAAGACAGGCGACGCGGTGAATGACATCGCAACCGGCACCATATCGCTCGAACCGATCGTGTTGTTCGAAAAGACCGGGTTGGAAATATCCCGCATCATCGCCCCATAATAGTTCTTCGAGAACGTGCAGCTGTCCACGGTCGGGCTTGCGCTGTACATCGATACGCCGCCCGTTTGGCCGTACCCGGCAAATGTCACGGTGCACCGGCGCAGAATGCATTGGGCATTCTTCTCCTGATGATCGAACACGATTCCGCCCCAGTATTGCGATACCGGTACGGTGGCCGATCCGTCGCCGTTCGTGTCACCGTCCAAATTGTCATCGTCGTAGGCAGTAAAATAAATGCCGGAACCCGGCGAGGCAATCGCCTGCATCCAGCCGTTCACATAGATATGCACCCCGTTTCCGAACTTGAGAACGTTGGAATTGGCGACCCACAATGACGCACCCGTATCGATCGTAAGATCCTGATTAAACACATACGGGATATTGCACGTATCGAGCACCATCGCGGTGCCGGTGATGGAACCGAATTGCAAAAGGATCCCGTTGTAGGTATTTCCCGTGAAGGTGTTGGTCAATCCATCGAAAACAACGGACCCGCTGCCAACGTAGCTGATCGGCCATTGGCATGAGGATATGGTGGTCTGGGAAAGATTTGCTTTGGCTCCCGTCCCGACGATATACAAACCGACGCTGGAGGAATTCGATACATTACAATCGATTAACGTAGCGGTGCCGAGGTAATCGTAGATCTCCAACCCTCCGCTGCCGCCGTATTTCACATTGCACGTATCGAGCGTCACCGAGCCCGTATCATTGTAATAGCCATTCTGGATATATGCCCAATCGCCGGCCGCGGGTGTGCCCCCGATGGTATCTTTCGCAGAGGTAAAGGTTGCGTTCGATGCGACAAGTTTTCCATAAACAACCAACGCTTGACCGCCCTGGAAACGGACGATGACTCCCGGATCAACCGTCAGTTGCACTCCGGAATTCACGGTGACCGATCCGGTGACGATATACGGACTTCCGCCGATCGCCCACGTGGAATCGGTACCGATGTTGCCGGAAACAAATGTCTGGCTGTTCGCGCTGATTGCCGCAATGAGAATGAGGAATAGAATAGCAATGCGTTTCATGGATGTTGCTCCTTCATCTGCGATGGTGAGTAAAGAAAATCTCGGTATGTTGCTTGCTGATCTTGATAAAATCTGAGGTGAATGTAAAAAAGAAGGATTCGCCAATCATTGGGGCGTCTGGGGCCATCAGGTCGATGTGGCGGGGAAATCCTTCTCTTATGTACAACTACATCGGTACCGAAGTTGGGATAATAATACCTATTCTCGTCCCAAAAGTCAATACGTGAACTAATTACCGCATACGTAGCGGGATCTCTCAAAATCCTTATTTAACAGCAATTTGAACCCCCCGCCGCACCCCGATAATCTCTGCAATAATGCTCACGCCAATCTCGTCCGCTGTCTCTGCGCCAATTTCCAGTCCTATTGGTGCGTGCACCTTCGCAAGCGCTTCGCGAGAGATACCCCTTGCCATGAGTTTTTCGTAACTCAGTTGCACCTTCCGCCGGCTCCCGATCATCCCAATATACCTCGGTTCGAACGGCAGCACGCGTTCAAGAATCATTTCGTCGTACTTGTGCCCGCGCGTAACAATGACCACATAATCGCCGGCAGTGATTGTTAGGGCCGGAATCGCGTCGTCGAAATGCTTACAGTGAATTTCATCGGCTTCCGGAAAACGTTCGCGGTTTGCATACGCCGCGCGGTCATCGACAATCGTAATCGAAAACCCCGCAAGCGCTCCGCACCGCGAGGTTACCTTCCCCACATGCCCTCCGCCGAAAATAATCACCCGCACTCTTGGCTCGATATATTCAAGGGCGAACTCCTCCGTCATGTGCGAACTCTCCCGCCCCTCTCCCGAAGTCAGCTCTGTTACCTTTTTCATTTCAGCTTCGGAAACCGGAGAACCGCGGAGAAATCCTCCATGCTCATCGAAAAGCGATTTGCTCTGCGCTCCCGCAAGCTTCGTCATCAGATATGAACTGCGCCCGTTCGTCTTCCGCCGGCAAATCTCTTCGTAGATCGGCGTCATTGAGCTATCGATCGCTTCCACCAGAACATGCACCGTGCCTCCGCATGTCAATCCGGTATCGCCGTCATCGTCGTTCAGTGTGTACGTGGCAACGCGTGCAGTGGCGGGCGTTGCTTCACGCACGCTCTCGATGACGTCCACATCCAAACATCCGCCGCCCACCGTGCCGATGGTTGCGTACTCTTTCCGCGTGCGGATGAGCATCTTCGATTGTCCCGGCGCAGGAGTCGAGCCCGACGCCGAAACGATCGTCGCGACGACCGCTTCGGAATCACTTTTCAATATTTCGCAGATTCGCTCGAAGACGTTCATATTGTTCAGGGGTATCGATATTGTTCAGAATGCCGGGGTCGTCGGCGGCAACCTCCACAATGTCTTTTTCATGATTCCTTACTACTGCGCGCGCGCCCACATCGTCGGGTGCGGCAAACAGTTCATCGAATAACGAAGAGGAAAATCCCACGGGGTGGCCGCGCTTGTTCTCAAATATCGGTATTGCAATCAAGGCAGTGGATGCCGCTTCCGCGAGGAGCCGAATGGTTTTCGATGATACCCGGGGATGATCGACGGGGTGGATAATTGCTGCTCCTGCGCCAAACTTTTCCGCCAATGCCAATCCCGCATGAATCGATGAAAGCTGTCCGCGCTGATACTGGGCATTATG
>DATGFY010000137.1:0-6414 GCA_035308785.1 Bacteroidota bacterium
CGTCATGCTTCCTATGTTCCCAGTTATCCCATTCACGGACAATTATTGAACCAACTTGGGGTATAAGAGTGAGACTATCGAGTACTAGGGTTTTTGCAATCTCTTTTGAGTTCAAAATGTTCGATCAAGAATATTAACCTATCCGTTTCTTACTCTTTAATGGCGATCTCTTCTTATGAAAAACTCGCTCATCATATTAATTCATAAACTCTTCAAGTTCACCGGTTTGACGATTGATTTCCCTAAATACAAAATGAGCAAACTGATCAGAAAGTCCGCAATAATTCGAACCACTTTTAATTGTTCCTCTGGCGCTTTTTGACCACAACGTTACCGTACTTCTGGGTTTCAGCTTCGCGAACTTTTCTTCAAGTGGAAAATAATATATACCGCCTTTTTCCCAAGTTCTTCCAAATTTCCTGGTCAGGTTTAGCCCGGCAACATGCCATGTCCATCTATATTTTGGCTTTCCCATCCTTCTAAGTTCGGATTTTCTATACTCACTATGGCCGGATAGTACTTTAAAAACTCCGAAGACCTTCTTCCAACCTATTCCATATACAATCATAATGTCGCCTATCTTCACGCCGCTGGGTTTCACTCCAAAGTCAAGATTGTACATTTCTTCATCAAATTGTTTTCCAGAAGGGACGGGATCGTCAGGGTCTCCCCAAGGCTTTAGCCAATATGTTACCTCTGCGTCCGCAGGTTCTTTCAAAACCAATCCTTCTGTCTTGAAATAGTGATCGGTCTTGTGATATTCGATTTCGTATTGATGCAGCCATTGTTTGCTAAATGATATGGAAAATCTATCTGACATCCATCTATCGAATTGCTCATTAAACGCGTGAAGAATATCCAAGAGCTCACGTCGCTTCCCTACGATTATACTCATAGATTCATTATTGCCAACGAACGCTGGTGAAGTAAAATTATTACTACCAACAAACAATGTAATCTGATCTGAGTTCTCGAAAAGGTATATCTTTGGATGGAACGTCGCTTCAGATGGCGTTACGATCCTAAATTGCTTACATAGTCGATGAAGTTCTCGAATTCCGTCCGGGTGAGACTGATTGAATGCTCTTCCAACGATTCCGGAAATGCTACCCTTGAAAGACCTCAAATACGAATATGGACTGCCATCATTCGGCCTGCCACACCACGCAACGGCAAAACGCAATTTGGAATACTTATTACAGCATTCCTCGAATAGCTGGCGTAATCGTGAATTGTCCAGCACTAATTCGTTGGTAGACATATGATACCTCCCCTAGTGGTTATTTTCTCGGTTCTTCTTTTCTTGTTCCCACGCTCCTGCTTGCCCGCCGTGTTTATGGCGGGCGTCGGAGTCATCTCTACGGTGTATCCACATCTCCGAAGCATCTCCTTCTTTTCTTATTCCGTTCCCCTCTCCCAACCGGGAGAGGGGATGCCCTGACATTCGAAGGATGGCAGGGAGGGGAGAGGGTTCTTTTACTTCGTTCTTAGCTCTTCCATCCCCGCCGACTTCAACTTTACATTCACACTCGCCAACTCGCCTGCTTCAAATTTGCTCCACCAACTCATCATTGTTGTAAGCATGCCGGCTTCATTCGTAACGGCTTTAAGCTGCACCTGAGTCGGTTTGGCGTCTGCGCTTTGGAGCAAGGTCATCAGGTAAAGGAATTTCGTCGCAAGTCCGCCAAGGGTTTCCTTTACAGAATCGCCGCTCTCCATGGTAAAGTACATCACGTCAACCCCGCCCTCGACCGGATCGCCGTTAAATGTCTTAACCTTGTTGCCGAGCGATTTGAGCGTGTCTTTCAACGATTGATCAGTTGCCTTCGCAGCAGCATCGGCAATCTGTTTTTCCAGCGAACGAACCAGCCTGCTCGCGGCGCGCGTTTGCTCGATTCCATGATAACATTGCAGCGACAGATCCGATTGCTGCTGCAGAATTGCCGGAGTTGCATTGACGCGCGGGTCCATCTTAACGACCAATTGCTTCGAAGAAGTAGCGCCGTCAACAGTTAACTTGATGGTGTATGTTCCCGGAACCACCCACGGGCCTGTCGGCTCTGGCGCCGTGTTGCGGTATGTTGCCGAAATCGGGAACGAAGGTGGAATGCTGTCGGGCCGTGCATAATGCATATCCCATACAAAGCGGTGCATTCCCGGCACTGCCGAAAGCGCCGTCGAAGGCCGGATCCAATATGTCGGAATGGCCTGAGTTAGCGAATCGATCGTCTCCGGCATACCCGCGCTGGAAAAATGCCGCACAACCACACCCGATTTGTCCGTGATTTCCAGCTCGACGCTGCTTGTGCCGCGCGGCAGGAAATAATCGATCATCGCGCCATCCGGAGGATTCTCTCCGCCCGGTTCTTCCGGCGGAAGCGGCGTATCGGTGTTGCCATTCCACCGCACACGGTAAGCAACATCGGGTGTGAACAAAAGCGATTCAGTATGCGATGCCATTGAGGTCAACTGCCGCAACGGTGTAATGTTATCCAAGATCCAGAATGAGCGCCCATGCGTTCCAACAACCACGTCGGAATTGTGGATAACCAAATCGCGGATTGAGCTTGCGGGCATATTTAACCGGATCGGCATCCAGTAATCTCCGTCATCGAACGAAACAAACACCGCGCGCTCGGTCCCCGCAAACAGCAAGCCCTTGCATACGGGGTCTTCGCGCACGCAATCCACCGGGCCGTAGTCCGGCAAGCCGTGAACGATCTCTGTCCACGTTTTTCCGCCGTCGTGGGTACGATAGATATGCGGGTGCATGTCGTCCAAGCGCATGCGGTTCACTGCTGCATAAACCGTTTTCTTATCGAAATGCCCCGCATCCATGCCGGCCACTTTGCTCCATGAAGTGAGAGCCGGGGGCGTGACATTCTTCCAATGTTTTCCGCCGTCGGTTGAGTTATGGATCAAGCCATCATCTGTTCCCGCCCAAATCATATTTTTGTCGATGGGTGAGAGGCCTAACGAATAAATGACTCCGCGCCGCTTCATCGATGTCATTTCTGGCGCACGGTAGATGCCGATATTATCCGGAACGTCCGGGTGTTCGCGCGAAAGGTCGGGGCTGATGACATCCCACGAGTCGCCGCCATTCGTCGTTTTGAACAACACATTCGTTCCCAGATAGAGGGCGTGCGGATCAGCCGGAGAAAACATGAGCGGTGCTGTCCGCAGATTGCGGTACTTGCCGGAACGGATCGCTTCCGGGCCGACATTCTGCAACTGTTCGGTTAACTTGTCGAACCGGGCGCCTTTACTTCCATAGATCAAATTCGGATGAAGCGGATCAGGTGCAACATACGACCATTCATCTGCGCCAACAGGATGCCATTCGCGAAATGTCACTTCACCATCCATCCCTCTGCTTGCGATTCCCACTGAGCCGCTCTCCTGCTGAGAGCCATAGACATTGTAAGGGAATTGATTATCGGTGATGACATGATAGAACTGCGCCGTGGGTTGGTTGTACCACGAGCTCCACGTTGCCCCGCCGTTGACCGTTAGCGTTGCGCCTTGATCGCAGCCAAGCAGAATGATCTGTGGATTTTTTGGATTGATCCAGATTGTGTGGTAATCGTCTCCGCCGGGTGCGCCTTTGATCGCGGTAAAATTCTGTCCGGCATCCTTCGAGCGGTAGGTCGACGTGTTCGCTACATAAATTGTATTTTCGTCTTTCGGATCGACTCGCACCTCCGCGAAATCGTCGCCGCGGCCCCAGATGCGGCCTTCGGAGTTCACGAGCGACCACGTTCCGCCTGCATCGGTAGATTTATAGACGCCGCCGAGTTTTCCCGCATCGACCATTGCATATAACCGGGTAGGATCGCTCGGAGCAATTGAAAACCCGATTCGTCCAAGACCTTGTTCGGCCGTCGGCAAACCGCCGCCGAGTTGGTTCCATGTCGTGCCGCCATCAGTGGATTTGAACAAGCCGCTGTTCTTGCCCTGCCATTGACCGTTCTCCCACGGCCCCTGACGCGCGGCCCAAAGATCGGCGTAGACGATATCGGTATTGATCGGATCGAATGCCAACGCAATGGCACCGGTGTTTTCATCTTTGTAGAGAACTTTGTCCCAATGCTCGCCGCCGTCGGTCGATCGGAAAACGCCGCGCTCGGTGTTTGCACCGTACGGATGTCCAAGCACCGCAACGAACAAGCGGTTCTCGTCGCGCGGATCTACTATGATTGCGCCGATTTGCTGCGCGTCGGCAAGTCCCATGAATCTCCATGTTGCCCCAGCATCAGTCGATTTAAACACTCCATCGCCCACGGAAAGATCGGGCCGCTGCAGTCCTTCGCCGGAACCAACATAGATGACGTTGGGATCAGAGGGAGCGACGGCTATTGCACCGACCGAACCTGTCGGCTCGCTATCGAAGACAGACTTCCATGTTCTCCCGTAATCGTCCGTCTTCCAAACGCCGCCATCGTTCACGCCGATGTAAAACACATTCGGTTGGTCCGCAATGCCTGCCACCCCAACAGTTCTGCCGCCCCGGTACGGGCCAATCATGCGCCAATGGAGATTGGTAAACATCGTGGTATCGATTGTCTGCGACAATGCCGCAATCGGAATTATCAGAAGGCAAAGTAGAAGGGAGGTAAATCGGCGATTTCGGGTCATAGGTCTGGTTCTATTTTAGTTGAAGGTGATGAAATGTCCTTAAATATGGGAATTGATGGGATGAAAATCAAAAAATATAAGTGTCTCATTTAGAAAAATAGGGTGTCATTCCCGCATACTTCTGGCGGGATCCGCCCGCGGCGGACAGCGCCTTTTCTCTTGAGTAAGATACCACTGGAAAAACACCGTGGATAGTGTGCAGTCACAAGAGACGGGCTAGACCTTTCTCCCTTTGGGATTATGCGCTTAATTTTTTGCAGACCATGAAGACGAAATCGCTGGTCACTCCTTCGTGAGAAAGAAATTCATCCTCCGCATCAAAACATCGTCGCAGCAAATCTTTCGTTTGGAGGTCGTCGTTGAGAAAGTGGTGGGCAATATCGGAAAATACAAGATGAAGGAGATTCCCGCCGTACGGTCGCGATTCAATAACATTGAAGTGCTTTGAAATCAATGGTACGATGGAAGCCGATTCAACTGCTTCGGATGGATCGTTCATCATCATGCTGAGTCGGCCTGGGCGGTATATTTGATTCTTTATCCGCTTTGAATCACTGAACACCCGATACGATTCGGGCAATGATTGCAGAAGCTTATTTGCCGCTTTCAATTGCGCGTCGGTCCATTGAAATCTTGATGGTCCGACAAATTCATCAACGATAAAATAACCGTTGCCGCTGAGAACTAAGGAGACTCTTTGAAGGAGAGATTCAAGCGGGGTAAGATGGTGCAGTGCGCTTTCCGCAAGAATAATATCGTAAGTTTTATTGCCGTCTAAGACCGAACGGACATCGCCGGAGTGAAATCGCAAAACACTCCCAAGGTTCGCTTGAGCTGCCTTTGTGGATGCGGCTTCAATGCGGGATTCCGAGAGATCATACCCGTCGATTTCCGAGAATGCCCCGGTCTGTGCCCAGCGCAGCTCCCGCGAGCCGGCGCCGCAGCAGAGTGAAATTGCCTTGAGTCCGCCTGCGGACTCAAAGTATTTTCGAAGAACATGCGACCGTGAATCGATGTCTTTAACGCCGGAGATCTTTTCATTCCACCGTTCGAGCACGGCCGGGATATCATACCAATGGGCAGCCGTGGGTTCGTGAAATTCCCACGTTTTTTCGACCCGCTCATCATCTCCGGAGAGTAGTTTCGAGACGAGAGGCCGGATCCCATTCGTGCGCACCTTTTCGGCAAGGCGAACGAAGTCGTGCAGATTTACCAGATTATTAAACAAGAAAATAAATAAAATGGTTGGAGATCATTCGAGAGGAATTAGCCCTTCGGCAATCGCATACTTAATCACCTCGGCAATTCTGCGGACGTGAAACTTTTCCATAATCGCCTGACGATCTTTTTCAACAGTCTTAATGCTGATATTCAAATCGGCTGAAATTTCCTTGGTGGTTTTCCCTGAAGCGACCCTCCGAAGAATTTCGCGTTCGCGATCGGATAATGTAATCTCCGCCGGTTTGTTCCGCAGTGAAAAAACTCTTGATCCCTTACCGCCCGCGAGGTTTGGGCTTACGTACAGTCTATTCTTTAATACCACCTCGATGGCAAATACCAATTCATCGAAATCGCAGTCCTTCCGAAGATATCCGGCAGCGCCGCATGATATAATTTTTTCTACGTACCGCTTATCCGAGTGAACCGAAAGCACGATGACCTTTGTCTTGGGGCTTTCTTTCGTAATGACAATCGTCGCTTCTATGCCATTCATGACAGGCATGGAAATGTCCATGATGACGACATCGGGCCTGCGTTCACGGGCCAGTTCACACG
>DATGFY010000138.1:0-3352 GCA_035308785.1 Bacteroidota bacterium
GTTGGCCGAGTGGAAAGACGCAAAAGTATTGGCCGTGCGAAATCGAATCGGTGAATTTTGCCCAGCTGCCGTCAAAATATCTCGATGCGCCGCTGTCCGTACCCACCCACACTTCTCCGGCTCCATCGGTAAAGAGACAATTGATTGTATTGGCAAGAAGTCCGCTGTTCGATCTGTTGAGGTTGACCCACTTCGGACCGCGGTGGATATTTGAATGGGGAACGCTATCGCATTGGAGAACCGAAAGAGCTGCGATAAGAATGAGGGACAATTTTATGATAAATATGCGCGCTTTCCCTCGGCGGGATAACAAATGAAGGGCTCTTGGTTTTTTCATGCCGGCTGTCTCCTTCTAAAGTCCACACGAAAAACATCCTCCGGTCTACCTCCCGGAAACCTATCCTCTAATTTTCACAACGACGCAATGTCGCAGTGATTCACATGCCCAATTACCCCAGCGATCGCACTAATTCTTCGATGGTCGTAATACCGGCCACAACTTTCTTGCCCGCGTCAGCCCGTATGTCTTCAAATCCGCTCGCGTACGCGCTTTGTTTCAAATCCAGTATCGATGCGCCGCGATAAATAAGATCTCGCAGGCGGTCGTCGATGATGAGAATTTCGTGGATACCTGTGCGGCCGTGGTATCCCGTCTTGTTGCATTGGTCGCATCCTTTTCCCTTGAAAAACGATGCGAACTCGCTCGATCCCAGCCTCGAAATCTCTTCATCGGTGGGCTGGTATTCCTCTTTACAATTCTCGCAAACCTTCCGGATAAGTTTCTGATACACAAGTCCGGTAAGCGAGGTCGCAACCCAGTACGGAGATAACCCGAAATTGAGCAGACGGGGAATGGTTCCGAGCGAATCTGTGGCTACGATGGTGCTCAAAACTAAACTGCCTGCAAGGGCGGCTTCAGCAGCAATGCTTCCTGTTTCTCCGTCGCGGATTTCGCTCAGCATCAGAACATTCGGGCTTTGGCGGAGGATCGGCCGGAGCGTATCCGTTGGGGTAACGGACTTATCCAATACCGCTTGAACCTGCGATGAGAAATTGAGTTTGAATTCGACAGGGTTTTCCAGCGTAATGATATTCTTTTCCGGCGATTGGAGCGCGTTCAAACACGCAAAGATGATTGTGCTCATCCCCATTCCGGATGAACCGACGGCAAGAATGAGGCCGGAGGGTTGTTGAAGAATTTTCCTGATGCGTTCAAGATTTTCAGGAGAAAACCCAAGTTCTTCGATGCGGGAAATGTCTTCAGTTCTGTTGAACAACCGAAGGGCGATTCGTTCGCCGGTAATGGTGGGTAGCGTGGCGACTCGAATATCGATCTGGTTGCCCGCGAACGTCATCGAACACCGGCCTTCTTGCGCCTTTTTCTTTTCGAACTGGTTGAGATTGGCTTTCTGCTTAACTACGCTGGCAATATTTTCGGAGATTTCCTTCGGGAGGCTTACGAGCCGCCGCAAAATCCCTTCATCGCCCAGCCGTATCCGCAGCTCACCCTCGTCGGGTTCGATATGAATATCGGTCGCTCCTTCCTTGACGGCGCGGAGGATAATCTCTTCGACCATTGCATCGGCGGTGGGCAGCTTTCCGCCGCGGAATATCTCGCGAATCTTGTCTTTGGTGAAGACCCCGATATCGAAAAGTTCAAGGTTAACCTTCGATGGGATCTTCCCGATGTCGCCGCGAATTGCAACAGGTCTGTTTTGTTCGGGCTGTATGCCCGGCGGTGGTAATGCCATCTGCTTCTAAATCCTTATCCTAGTATAGAGTGGTATAGTAGGCGGGATGATGTAACAAAAAAACTCAGCCGGTCACAACCCTGCTGCTTGAATTGCTGTGCGCAGGTCGTCGAGATTAAACGGCTTTACAAGAAAATCCAACGCACCATTCTGCTTCGATTCCATTGCAATCTGCAAATCAGCATAACCGGTCATGATAATCGCTTTGGTTTTCGGAACATTATTGCGGATGAACTTGAGAACTTCTAATCCGTCGGCTTTCGGCATCTTGATGTCGAGCAGAACGAGATCAAATGCTCGCGCTTTCAAAGCAGTCATCGCTTCTTCGCCGTCTTCCGCGAGGGCGATGTCATAGCCGATGCGATCGAGTTCGGAACTCAAGATCGTGCGATATGCATCTTCATCATCGGCGACAAGAATCGAGCGGTTAAGGCGTTGCGCGGAGGTATCGGGCATTTAGGAATCCTTCATCAGAGTTTTCATAGAAAGAAAAGAGCATAATATAGTAACAAATGTTTGCGGATTTATCAAGGATTCTGCATTTTCCCAAAACAATCCACCGGCCAAACTCCGCAAGATTGCGAGAGACTTGCGAAATATGAGACGAATTGAAGCGAATTCAAATTCCGACTTGCATTCCCCATTTAATTAGAATTCTCTAATCTCTCAGCTTCAGACTCAACGGCGTCTTATTTTACTCTTCCCTCTGTTCTCCGTAGGCCGATAGGCACCCGACGCGCACATGTCGAATGGATGAGATGTCTGCAGCCGAACAAGCATAGATTCAAACGACATATACGCACAAATGAAAGTTGAGAATCAGCCAAATAATACCTATTTTATGTCATTGAAATGGTCACCGCAGAGGTGACTTATGAAATAATTGTTCAACCCCCTCCAAAAGAAACCTGCAATTATTTAGCACATTCATACACATTCATTTCTTCTCTAGACCCGTTAATTCAATTCACGATTATTACTAATAAAGGAGATGTAAATGTCAGCTTATGTCAATGAGCTCATGGCCTCGTTAAAGGCCAAGAATCCTGCCGAACCGGAATTTCATCAAGCCGTGCAGGAGGTGGTCGAATCACTTTCGATTGTTCTCGATCGCCATCCGGAATACCGCGCGGCTAAAATCCTCGAGCGCGTCGTGGAACCCGAACGCGTCCTTATGTTCCGCGTTCCGTGGATGGACGACCGCGGCGAAATCCATGTCAACCGCGGCTTCCGCATTGAAATGAATAGCGCTATCGGCCCCTACAAAGGTGGCTTGCGATTGCATCCATCGGTCAATCTCGGCATCCTAAAGTTTCTCGCATTTGAGCAGGTGTTCAAAAACAGTTTAACCACGCTCCCCATGGGCGGCGGCAAAGGTGGATCAGATTTCGATCCGAAAGGTAAAAGCGATAACGAAGTGATGCGCTTCTGTCAGGCGTTCATGGATGAACTCTTCCGCCATATCGGTCCGAACACCGACGTCCCCGCCGGCGATATCGGTGTTGGCGGCCGCGAGATCGGATTCCTCTTTGGGCGGTACAAAAAACTTCGCAACGAATTCACCGGCGTGTTGACGGGCAAGGGATTGAACTGGGGGGGGT
>DATGFY010000139.1:0-2941 GCA_035308785.1 Bacteroidota bacterium
CCTTCGAATAATGCATCGATTTGGTGCAGAAGGTTCTGCACATAAAGAGTTCCGATCCCGATGTCATCATATTTCCGCACGTCAATCCCGAGGCGCATTCGTCAGCAACCGGGAATGGTAACGAGTGGGCGGAAAAAATCAGCGTGGTAACTCAAAGCCGTAGATATACGAAGAAGGGCTTAGCTTGCAGATTGTTTGGATGGGACACCGCCTGTTCTTCGAACACGGACTTGGCGGACTCTGCGCTGCGACTTTTTCATAATCGTAAATTGGAGATTCTCATAGGAAATCTCTTCGCGAACATCGGGAATCTTTCCGGTCAATTTATACAGAAATCCGTTCAGCGTTTCGTAGTCCGGATCTTCGGGGATTTCAGAATGGAATTTCTCGTTGAATACTTTGATGTCGATTCGCGCATCGACCAGCATCGTACCATCGGAGGCGCGCTCGACTTCTTTCAAGCTCTCGTCGTACTCATCGTGGATTTCCCCTACGATCTCTTCGAGGATATCTTCCATGGTGATAAGACCCTGCGTACCGCCGAATTCATCCACAACGATTGCCATGTGAATTTTTCGTTCCTGAAGATCGCGCATCAGTTTACTGATCTTCACCGATTCCGGGACGAAATATGGCTGGCGGATGATGTCGTGTAATACGATAAGATCGCGGTGCTCAAGCAAAGTGATCAAATCTTTGGTGTAGATAATGCCAACGATATTATCGAGCGATTCTTTATAGACCGGCAAACGAGAATAGCCTTCATCGGCTACCCTCCGTACCAATGCATCGCGCGAAACGCCGAGGTCGATTGCGACCATCTCCGTTCTGGGGATCATGATCTCCCTGGCAGAGGTTTCGGTAAAATCGAAGATGCTCGAAATCAATTCTTGCTCGGTCTTATTCAATGCTCCGCTTCTGGCGCCTTCGTTGACAATGATTTCCAATTCTTCCGCAGAATGCATCATCTCTCCGGGAGCAGGCGAAGGGATGCCAAGGCGTTTCAATAAATAATCCGATGTAACATTCAATCCACGCACTGCCGGCTGGAATATCTTGTAAAACAGCTGCAGCGGTAGCGATACCAGGTATGTTGTGCCTTCAGCATGGCGGATGGCGAGGAATTTCGGAAGCAACTCCCCGAGTATAATCTGAAGGAATGTCAACAAACCAAAACCGACGATTACGCTGATCGTGGAAATGGCGCGCTCAGATGTAAAGCCCAGCGCGCGGAACCCTGCGCCAAACATCCCGGCAACGAGCGGTTCGCCAAGCCACCCTAACCCCAGACTTGCTATCGTAATACCAAGTTGCGTCGCAGAAAGGTAAGCGCCGATATGATCGACAATATGCTTCGCAAGAATGGCCTCGCGTCTCCCCTGCCGGATCTTCTCTTCAAGCTGCGACCCGCGCACCTTGACGATGGCGAATTCCGCCGCGACGAAGAAGGCGTTCACAATCACCAGCATTAGGATAAAAACGATATTTCCAACGACTTCAGCCATTCCTCAGCGGTTCAATAATCAACGCGTTCAAGAACAAGCCCACGTGCAGGCGCAGCCATGCCGGCTTCGCTTCGATCGACTGCGGAAAAAAGGGCCGAAAACTCTTCCATCGGCATAAACCCTCGTGCAACATCAACCATCGTTCCGACCAATGCCCGGACCATGCCGTGGAGAAACCGGTTTGCCCGGATCTCAAACCGCAGTGAAAACTCTTGCAGCGTCCAACATGCTTCGCTCACGATGCATTCATAAGAAGTTATCTCAGGATTCTTCTTTGCAAACGAAGAGAAATCATGCGTACCGGAAATCTGTAAGGCACAAGCGATCAGGGACGCATAGTCGAGGGTGTAGGGAACAAACCACGAAAATGCGCGCAAGAGAGCAGTTGGACGTTGGAGAATTTGATAGGAATACGATCTGGCCTTAGCGCTGTGGCGTGCGTGGAATTCGAATGATGTTTCCTCGCATGCGTGGACAACAATATCATCCGGGAGGAGTCCATTCAATGCAGCAGAGATGCGGGCAATATCCATAGCCGCATCGGTTCTAAAGTTCGCTACCTGCCCTCGCGCATGAACTCCGGCATCAGTTCTGCCAGCGCCGATGACGTCGCAGTGTCCTTGGAGCACCTGCTCGAGAACTTTCTCAATTTCACCTTGAATGCTGCGCCCGGACGCCTGGCGCTGCCATCCGACGTAATTGGTCCCATCGTATTCAAGCGTAAGCTTGATATTGCGAGTCACACTGATTTATAAAATGTTAAAAGGTACGGGTAAGGGAAAGCGCGATGCCGTTTGGGCGGCCCGGTGTGCCGAGCAAGCCGGCCTCGATATGATACACATCGGCGAGATTGCGGTTGTGGGTAATCGCAGACCGAGCTGCATCGATCGCGCTCACAATGTGGTTTGCCACGATTGCTGCGACAACAAACCGCGCGTTGCTGAACCAAATATCGCTCGATTCGCGGATGCCGATATATTTCTGCTGATCCGCCGAATTATCCCATTTCCAATATTGTCCGGCTGCTTTGGAATACGTCCCACTGACGTTTCGCTGTTGGAGCTGATAGGTGTTAAAAGCATCCATGCTCGCGAAATTGGAAATGTCGATGAAAAACTGATCGGCTTTGCCGTTGGGGTTCACACCGGCATGCTGCACTGCAAAAGAATGCGCGTCCGATTGCTGCCAGGTGGCGTACGAGTTGAACGAAAACAACGCTATCCAGCCGAAGCCCTCGCTTGCGGTAAAATATTTCCCGGTCTTGTAATTGCCCGCATAGAGTTCTCCCATACCGGGAAGCAAGAGCGAGAGCCCCACCGCTGCGGAAACGCTCTTGTTGTCAGCGCGGTCGCTCGAAAGATCCTGGAAGAGTTCGGGCTGGACGAATGTTGGGGGCAGCGTTGAAAGGTTGGCCGCGCTGTGCATAACGCCCCCGT
>DATGFY010000140.1:0-2396 GCA_035308785.1 Bacteroidota bacterium
TGACAGAACTCATCACAGGCATGGATTTGATTAAGCTGCAAATTCAGATTGCGGCAGGAGAGAGGTTGAAGAAGCGCGATGCAAAACCCCGCGGCCATGCAATCGAGTGCCGCATCAATGCCGAAGACGTGAGCCACGACTTCCGACCTTCACCCGGTGAGATCACAGGATTCCACCTTCCCGGCGGTTTCGGCGTGAGAGTCGATACGCACTGCTATTCCGGCTACCATATTCCGCCGTATTACGATTCGCTTATCGCAAAGCTCATCGTCCACGCGCCAACGCGCGCAGAAGCGATTCATAAAATGACAGCTGCGCTTGAAGAGTTCACCATCGAAGGCGTGCATACAACGATACCATTCCAGCGCCTTGTGATGAAAGATCACGTTTTTAAAAGCGGAACATACGACACCAGCTATGTCGAGAAGATGAAGGCTGGTGATTAAATCTTCTTCCGTTCAACGATTTGAAAAATATTTGTCATTCTGAGCAAAGCGAAGAATCTCCCACCTTGCTCGAACTGATGCACACAGAGATTATGAGACTCATTCTTAACGAACCCCCAATAAGGACCCGAATATGACCTTTCCCGATAATCTCCGCTACACCAAAGAACATGAATGGATTCGCCTCGAAGGCGATACCGGCATGGTCGGCATCACCGAATATGCCCAGGGGGAACTCGGCGATGTTGTATTTGTTGAGCTGCCTGCAATCGGCAAGAAGGTGAAGCAGGGGGGCACCTTCGGAACAATCGAAGCGGTCAAAGCCGTCTCCGATCTGTACGCTCCGGTCTCCGGCGAAGTGGTTGAGATTAACCCAAAACTCGATAAGAATTCAGAGCTAGTCAATTCCCAGCCCTACGGCGATGGCTGGATGATCAAGATCAAACTCTCGAACCGGGAAGAAACCAAGGCATTGCTCGATGCAGCCGCATATAAGGATTTGATCGGAAAGAAATAAGATGGCAATCGATCTAAAAAAGAAATCGGAATTCGCTTCGCGGCATATCGGTCCGGACGCCCACGAAATCGATGCGATGCTCCGCGAGTTGGATATTCCCTCGCTCGATGAATTTATCGGCCGCGTTATTCCAGCCTCGATTCGCGCCAACACCGGGTTGAAGCTTGAACCTGCATTAACTGAAGAAGAAGCGCTCGCCCGCCTTCAAGATATGGGATCGAAGAATCGCATCTATCGCTCGCTGCTTGGCACCGGCTATTCCGATACGATTACCCCCGGTGTCATTCGCCGAAATATTCTCGAGAATCCGGGATGGTACACGCAGTACACTCCCTATCAGGCGGAAATCGCTCAAGGCCGCCTCGAGGCGCTCCTCAATTTTCAGACAATGGTCATCGATCTCACCGGCATGGAAATCGCCGATGCGTCGCTGCTCGATGAAGCCACCGCCGCCGCCGAAGGAATGACCATGTGCTTCGGCATCAAGAACCGTCCCGAACGGGGCGTATTTTTTGTTTCCGATGAATGTCATCCCCAGATAATCGCCGTTGTTAAGACGCGTGCATTGCCTCTCGGCATCGAAGTTCACGTCGGCGATGCCAGAACATTCGAGTTTTCTGACCGCGTCTTCGGCGCGCTCATTCAATATCCGACAACGCACGGAGCCGTTTATGATTACAAGCCGTTCTGCGCGCGCGCCCATGCGGCAGGCGCCCTAGTCGTCGCTGCTGCCGATCTGCTCTCCCTCACACTGCTGACGCCGCCCGGAGAGTTCGGCGCTGATGTTGCCGTGGGTAATACCCAGCGTTTTGGCGTTCCGCTCGGATACGGCGGCCCCCATGCGGCCTATTTCGCAACGAAAGATCAGCACAAGCGCCACATGCCCGGCCGCATCATCGGCGTCTCTGTCGATTCGCAAGGCAAGCGCGCACTCCGCATGGCATTGCAAACACGCGAACAGCATATCAGGCGTGAAAAAGCAACTTCAAACATCTGCACGGCCCAAGTTCTTCTGGCTGTTATGGCCAGCATGTACGCTGTCTATCACGGTCCCAAACGCCTCACGCAAATTGCTGCCCGAATTCATGATCTTACCAAAACCCTTGCCAAAGGGTTCGAACAACTTGGATTCAAGTGTCTCCATAGTGATTACTTTGATACCTTGCACATAGCCGCAGACCGCCAGGTGCGGCAATACGTAGAGCCGACTCTGCATTCGGAGATGATTAATATCCGCTGGTTCGATGACGGCTCGTTCGGCGTTTCCCTCGATGAACTTTCAGATGAACATGAAGTGCAAACCTTGCTCGACGTGTTCTCCCACAACAAGGGTAAGAAGGTTTCGGTAGCTGATATCGCTGCCAAATCGGAAAGCGGCTACGCGAGTGCGATGAAGCGCACGTCGCCATTCCTCATGCATCCGGTGTTCAACA
>DATGFY010000141.1:0-2312 GCA_035308785.1 Bacteroidota bacterium
CTTGCCGGCGCAGATCTTGCAAACCTCGTGAACGAAGCGGCATTGCTTGCCGCCCGTCAGAACCTTAAGGCTGTCGAAATGCACCACTTCGAAGAAGCCAAGGACAAAGTAATGATGGGAATCGAGCGCAAAAGCATGATCATCTCTGAGGAAGAGAAGAAAGTCACCGCCTATCACGAATCCGGTCACGTCCTGGTCGCGCGGATGATACCGGAAGCAGACCCTGTGCACAAAGTGACGATCATTCCCCGCGGAAGAGCTCTCGGCGTCACCACGTATCTTCCTATAGATGAGAAACACACCTACTCGAAGGAATATCTTGAGGCGATGATTACCTATGCCCTCGGAGGCCGTGCGGCGGAAAAACTTGTCTTTAACGCATTGACGACCGGCGCAGGCAACGATATCGAACGCGCCACAGGGATTGCCCGCAAGATGGTGTGTGAATGGGGCATGAGCGACCTGATGGGACCTCTCTCCTACGGCGCAAAAGAAGAAGAGATTTTCCTCGGCAGGGAGATTACACGGCAAAAAAACTACTCTGAAAGCACCGCCATTTCAATTGATGATGAGATCAAGAAATTTGTCATGCGCGGCATGGAACGCGCCGATGCTATTCTCAAAGAACGCCGGGAGCTTCTGGATCGGATGGCGCTTGCATTGTTAGATCGCGAAAGTCTTGATGGCGAAGAAATCGATATGATTATCCGCGGAGAAGATTTGCCGCCGCAGCTTAAGAAGAATGGTCAATCCACTGAAGGCGAACTCAAGACCGGCGCGCCAATTTCTCAGGGCGGTACCGAGGCCAAAAATTAGATGTGATTAACGCAGAGACGAACATCGACCAAACGTACGAGGTTGAACTCGTACGCAAGGCCATTCATCTCTGCTCGCTTGCCATCCCCGTTTATTATTTTTTTCATCAGCGCGATGCAGCGCTGAGGCTGTTCATTCCCGTTACACTCTTCGTTATTGTCGTCGATTTGGGGCGATATTACATCCCTCCACTCGGACAGCTCTTTGGTTCGATCTTCGGCTGGCTTCTCCGCGCCCATGAAACGGACAAGAAAACCAAACGCCTCAATGGCGCATCCTACGTTTTGCTTTCTGCCACGCTCTGCGTCCTCATTTTCCCCAAGGTCATCGCGATCTCGAGCTTTTCTATCCTTATCATCGGAGATCTTTTTGCGGCGCTAATCGGCAGGCGGTTTGGCAAGCATAAAATCTTCGGCAAATCGGTCGAAGGTACACTTGCCTTTTTTGCCACGGGACTCCTGGTCATGTGTCTCACCCCCAAGGTCGAATATCGCGCAGTCGAATACCTCATCGGCACCATAGGAGTCGCCGTCGCCGCTTTGATCGAGGTCCTCCCCCTCCCCTTCGACGATAACCTCTCCGTCCCCCTCGCCGCGGGATTTGTGATGTGGGCGGGGTATTGGATGGTGGGGATGTGACTTTAATGAGTTTGATTTGGACTTGAGATTATTGAAATATCTTAGCCAATCCCTTAATCAGATTATCGAATGCTTTCTTGTTTATGCCAAAGCTCATGTATGAATGGATTTCGTTCTGAGCGAAATTGCCACCTAATCCTATGCTGGCATATGAGTTGAATTCATATGTAAACGCAAGGCCAATGATATCGGCATCCTGTCCAAATAATTTCGGAGTTATTGCCATCGCAACACCGAGCCTCGAAAGGGAAAACTCTGGTAGGACATATTCATCTCCCGCGATTGTGTAATCGCCAAAATTTAATCCGACCTCGAACACTGGTTCTTCACTCGCGAATGTGAGCAGTCTAAATGTTGAATCTTTCCGACCAACGATGGGAAATGGAACATATCTTACTCTAAATATCCCCATTCTTTCCGCCGGATCTAATGCAACGTGATATCTCAAGGCTTCTTTGTAGTTTCGATATAGAATCCTCGCTGTCTGTAGACTATCATCAATGATTATGTCCGATCTCCTAATACTTGGCCCTGAATAAGTTGTATCGCGAAGATCATTTAGTATTGAGTCCCGTGCCAACTGCTTGATACTATCCATGTTATGATCCAGAACTACATGATTTTGTATCGATAGTCGTTCCCCAAAACGGAGAGCGTTCTCGTTCGTTTGACCAAAGCCATCGGTGGTGGATGTTGGTGAGGTAGTCTTCCCTTGATCCCCCGGTTTTTTCCCTTTTGTTTTACCCTCACTTTCAGTTGTCCCTTCTGTTTCGGTTGCAGTAGATTTCGGAGGAAATCCAAGTAACCAATCGAACTTCTTGGAAGATGGATGTGCCAGATCGGTCGGGAAAGACTTTT
>DATGFY010000142.1:0-3006 GCA_035308785.1 Bacteroidota bacterium
GGTTCGATATTTACCGCGACGGGCTCTCCGTTTATACCACGCTCGATAGCCGCATGCAGCGGTATGCGAATGAGGCGGTTACACAGCATATTTCGGAATACCAGACCGCGTTTAACAAAGCGTGGAAATGGGAAGATCACAAAGAGGAACTTGGCCAGGCGATCTCACTTGCCATCCACACCTCTGATGCCTATCGCGACGCCGAACCTGTTAAACGAGACAGTATCTATCGCGCACTGCGAAGGAATCCGCACTTTATCGATTCGGTCAAGCATAGTGCAGAACAGATCGAGACCGGCTTTGTCGCTATCGATCATCGCAACGGAAATATCCTGGCGATGGTCGGCGGCACCAACACCAAGTCATTCAAGTACGGTCTTAATCACGTTACCCAAATCAAACGGCAACCGGGTTCTGCCTTCAAACCATTCGTCTATACCGTCGCGATCGATAATGGCTATCCCCCCTGTTTCGAGCTGTTGAACCAGCCCGTCACCATCATGATGGCAGATGGAAAACGATGGACTCCGTCAAATTTCGATCATACCTTTGGTGGAAAGTTAACGTTGCGCGAAGGGTTAAAGCATTCGGTGAATCTGATCGCCGTTCGCGTCGTAATGGAACTTGCGCCAATTAAACAGGTCATCGAGTATGCGCACAAGATGGGCATCCAATCGGAACTACCCCCTTACGAATCGCTCGCCATCGGCACTGGCGAAGTGCAGCCGCTCGAAATCACTGCTGCCTACGGCGGATTTGCGAACGAAGGAGTATATGTGGAGCCGTTGTCTATCCTCCGCATCGAGGATAAAGACGGCAACATCATCGAAGAAAACCAGCCCGTAAAAAAGGAAGTGTTAAGCGCCGAAACGGCCTACTTAATGACCAGCATGTTGGAAGGAAATATCAATGGCGGCACGGGCGCCCGCATCCGCACGATGGGTTTTACGCTTCCCGCCGCAGGTAAAACCGGCACCACGCAATCATACGCGGATGCATGGTTCATTGGTTATACGCCGCATATCACCGCGGGCGTGTGGGTGGGATTTGATAACAAGCAAGTGCATTTCACGACTCTCGATGGACAAGGAGGACGGGCCGCCGCTCCGATTTGGGCCATCTTCATGAAAAAAGTATATGATGATCCGTCCATCGGTTTGCCAATCGCAGATTTCCCGATGCCCGATGGAGTAGAGCAAGATACCATCTGCAGCGAAACGAAAAAGTTAGCAACGGAATTCTGCCCCGAACGCGAGGTTGAAGTCTTCAACAAAAAATATCTGCCGGGAAAATGCGATGTCCACACGACGTGGAGATGGAGGGATCAGCGCCAATCGAAAACAACGATTAGCTTCTAACAAAAAGCACAGCCACCCCATCTGGGGTGGCTGTGGGAATAAAGCCTGCTTAGCTTAGCTCTTCAGCAAAAATATCCGCAGTTTCTACCGTTTCACCGGTCTGGGGCGGATTCAGCTTCTTGAGCAACAAAATTACTGGAATTGCTGCAAGCACTGCAATTCCAAGCCATTTTAGCACATCCTTAATTTCGGTCTCTTCTTTCATTATTAGCGCTCGATTGATCTTATTCGGAAATCCTATTGAATATATGCGTGAAATAGGCAAAATGATTTGACGCCCGTCACACGCAAGAAGTCGCGAACAAGATACTAAAATTACCGCGAAAGTCCAATGGATTTTCTGAATCGAGCGATGCCCGTATTGTAGTCGTACTCCGCTTGAATCCGTGTGATGCGGGCGTTCGTCAATGTCACCTGAGCATCGATTACATCTAATTGCGAGCTCGTTCCCGCCGCATACTGCTTCTGTACAAGGTCGAGATTCTCTGTTGCCTGCGCCACAAGTTGGTCGGTCGCATCGATGCGATCGCGTGCTTCCTTCATCGAATAATAATTCTGTTCTATCTCCACACTCACCGATTGCGTAAGGACTTCGAGATTTGCCTGGGCCGTATCAACGTACGCCTGCATTTCATCTGCCTGCCCGGAAACCAACATCCCTTGAAAAATAGGCAGCGAGAATGTCACCCCCGCGCTCCACTTGCTGAAGAGAGGAAAATTAAAATTCGTCCAATTGTAACTTGCGTTGGCGGACACCGATGGAAGATTTCCGTCCCACGCAGCGGCCTCCAGAGATTTATTTGCCTCAAGCCGTTCACGGGCATTGAGAATCTCGGGCCGAACCTCCAGCGCTTGCGCTTCAACACTGTCTAGCTGCACATCATAGACGGGAATTGGAAATAACCGCGACACCTTGTACCCGGGTTCGAGCCGAACGCCGATTGCTTGCTCGAGTTGGATTTCGGCCAGTTTTTCCTGGTTCCGTGCGTGGATCAAATTAATATTTGCATTAACGAGATTGACCTCGGCATTCGTAACATCTGTTTTCGGCCTTGTACCGACGGTATAAAATGCTTTCGATTGCTGCAGGTGTTTCTCCGCCTGCTGTACCGCCTCTACGTTTGCACCTACGATAGTGTCGGTTTGAATGTATCCGTAATACGCTATCTCCACATTAACTTCAACATTTTCTTTTGCCAGCTCATACCGTGCGGATGATCCCTTCTCCAACGAATTCGCCGCCGAAACGTGGTTCTGTGTTCGGCCAAAATCAAAAACATCCTGACTTGCGCTGATACCTGCCACATACGTATCGTATGTTTGGCTGCGCGGAGGAATCGAGGGATTCAGCACGAACGCGCCACCCGCCCGTGTCACACCGGCAGATGCGCCAATGACCGGGTAATAGGTCGAAAGGTTTTCCGTAACCACCGCACTCTGGGAGCGTAAATTCCCTTCCGCAGATTGTATCGAAGGATTGTATTGCAATCCCAGCGCTATGGCCTTTTCAAGTGTTAACGAATCCACTTTGACCGATGCGGTGGGTATTGGTTGGGCCGCAACCGGCATTGCCAGACCGAAAACAAGAACCAAAGAACCGATATGCAATAAAATCTTCTTCATATTCGCGTATTCTGTAAAAATTCTC
>DATGFY010000143.1:0-9488 GCA_035308785.1 Bacteroidota bacterium
ATAGGCAACATACAGCGGCCTGCAAAACAAAACGAGCACGAACGATTGAATTAGATTTCATTGCACCTCCCTTATGAAATGAACGTTGTTTGTTTACTTCAATCTCACCACCACACCTTCAAGCGGCCAACGCGCGCGGACTTTTAGGGTATCGCGATAGGCGGCAAATCGTTCTGAGGGTTTGAATGGGAATACGCTTCCCGCCGAATACGCACCGTTTCCATCCTCATCCCGAAACACAAACAGCGTATAGAGCCCCTCCGGCAATTCCTGAAACTTAAACGCACCCGGATCCGAGAGCAGGAGCCGTTTCCGTTTCGAATCGGTTCCCTGGAGCGGCGTGAGCGTTATAATAATGTTTCCCATCGCAGTTTTCAGCTCATCCACAACCGTTCCGCCGATGCTGCCAAGAGACGATTCGGAAACGATCTGATAATGGAACCCATAGGTGCTGTCTTTGAGATGCAGACCGGAAAAATCGATAATGGAATCGGGCGAGACAGTGAATGAATACCGCATTCCGAGAAGATTCGGAGAAGAGGGGATAAATGCGGTCTTCGTCGATCCCCACCATACCCATTTGCCGTGGATAATTGATTTGGCGGTGTCCGCAATGATGGCGCTGTGCTCGAACGGCAGTTGCCGCACCGCTTCGCTAAAGGCAAACGCTAGCGTATCGAGGCGTTCGACATTGTGCGCCTCGGGGTTGATGCCGTGCGGTTTTATTTCGGGCTTTGTCGTATCCTCTCCCCCATCGCTTGTGAAGATAACGCCTTTCAGATCGAGCGGCATGCGGTTGCCGCGGAGGTCGCGGAAATCGGAACTCAGCAACTTATACGTTTCGCCGCTGTCTTGCGGTGCGGTGACAACCTCCGCGGCAATTGATGAATCGCCGACAAACGATAGATCAAAAAGTGGCAGAGTTTTGTTCGTAAGCGTATCGGAAACAACAAGATTCGATAGGCGCGCGCTGGAGGTATCGATCAGCTTGTTGAACTGGACGCGCAAATGAACTTTATCGATCGAATGAACACTCGAGACAAACGGCGGCGCGGTATCTTCCTTGGCAAGCTTGAAATGCAATCCTGCAACGGCAGTGCTATCCGATTCAAGATTCACATCCCACGGAAGCGTGCCGTATTCATCCATCCCCTGACCGTAGAGATAATTGCGCAGTTCGTTTCGCACGGCGAAGACGCGGTATTTTCCTTTGCTGAGGTAGGGCAGGATAAACGTTCCGTCCTTGCCGGTCTGGCCGAGATTATCGGGTTTGGTGTGGCGCGGATCGAGCGTGTCGGGTGAAATGCCATCGAGCCGATAGACGAACAGCATGACGCCTTCGGGGTTGGCATCGAAAACGCGGCCGGACATCGAGGCAGAATCGATTTCGCTACCTGTGGAAAACGGGAGATAGAACGTGTGAGCGAGCTTGTTCCCGTTTCGGAGATCCTTCACATCCGTTCCGAGCGTCATGATATAAGTAGTGCTATCGCGCAAGGGCTTGCGGAAAACGAGATCGACCGAGGTGCCGCTCCAATCGTATTTAATCCTGCCGGGATCGGGCGAAAAGAAGATGGATTTTTCGACAGAATAGCGATCGACGTATTTGCTGAAGGAGAGCGTGATCTTATCTCCATGAAAATTCAGGGTTTTCGGGAGCGGAACGGTTTGGATGATGACCGGAGGAATGGTATCGATGGGGCCGCCGGTGGGGGTTCCTGCTCCGGCGCAAAAGAACATTGAGAGGGCAAAAAGGGCGCAACTTAGGAGGACGAGAGCATCCTGAAAGTATTTCTTACGCAACGGAACTTTTTGCGGAATTGATTGTTGAATATTATGAACACAGCAATATAGTGATTTTTCCCGCAAGGGGAAAATAGTGTTCATAGCACCTCCGGGCAATCGCAGGAACGGACGGGTGGACTCTACTGGGTAAATGGGAAAGTCCGCCCAAAAGGCGGACATGGTGAACGATGATACAATGGAACCCCCGCCCCTTTCGCGATTGCCTTTTTATTTAGGAGCAGTGAACCCGCCAAATAGACGTCGGGCAGGCAGTGAGTAGTTCACGGTTGACAGCCTTCTAGAACGTTTAAACCGAACCCCTTTCGCAAACCTCCTCCCAAAGTGTCATTCCCGAATGTCTGTGTCGGGTATCCACGTTCTTTGCTTTGGTAGGCGCGGGCTTTATGCCCGCGTTCTGTTTATGAAAGCGCGGGCGTAATCCGCCCAAGGCGGACCGCGGCTACACGTACGCCCAGCCCCTCTATCTGATTCACCCTATTCTCTCTCTCAGGAAAGAGGGACGCGATTATAGCAAAAGATTTGAACCGCTGATTCCGCCAATCCGCCATGGGCGGAGGCGGAGATGATGTACGTGATTTCGCAGATACAAGCTCTCTCTGGTGTGTCATACCGGAATGTTTCTGTCCGGAATCCAGCGTCGTTTCTTTGGCTTTGGAAGTCACGGTCCGCCACAGGCGGATTAGGTTGCGTTTTCATTTCCGGAAGCGCGCGTACCCCGACAGTAACTCACCCCATCCCCTCTCTTTCGAAGAGAGGGGCGCAATTATAGCAAAAACTCTCGGGTGTCATTCCCGCGTGCTTCTAGCGGTCCGCCACGGCGGACAGGGTCTTTTCTTCGTGGAGAGCAAAGACCCTGGATTTTCGATTAAAACATTCGGGAATGACACACGGGGGGACGGGAATGACACCTCCGGGGGTATATAAGCGTCCGCGAGTAGTTTGTACTTGCATTTGTCACCTAGATGTGTTATATTGTATTTGCAGGGAAGCAGTGTTGTCTCAAACCCGCCCCAACAGATAGCCCGCCACACATCCGCCAGAGGCGGAGGCGGGTAATCCGCCTGTGGCGGAGGGCAGGCACCGATAACCGAAACAACGCACCAACAGGAATAACCGATGAAACTCACCAAGAGTCCCCCGAGATTGCCGAATGGGGAAATCGATCTTAATAGCTTATGCGATACAGAACTGAAGGCAATTGCGCGGGGGGAGATAGAATTTGAGCCATCCAACAATGAGCGTACACAGCGCGGAAAGAAGAAACGGGCCCGGAAATACGCGATCCGCGTTCATTCGGTCCGCGACGCGCAGCGGCTCATCGAGCGGGTATTGAAGAAGCTGCAGAGCAAAGATATCGATCTTGCGGAAGCGCGCATGCAGATCTATGGCGCCCGAACGTATATCCGGTTGAACCAGATGGAACGGAGCATGGAGAGCGCAAGTGCAAGGAACAGTGATCCGCCGCGGGCGGAGTGAATAGTGGATAGTGAACAGTTGATAGTAAGAGATTTGAACCGTTGATTCCGATGATTTACTTGCTTGCCCGCCGCAGGATGGATTTCGCTGATACAAGCCCGGTGCCTCCGAGTGTATCATTCCCGTCCCGAAGGGATCCCCTAGGGACGTGCTTCTAGCGGTCCGCCACGGCGGACAGGGTCTTGTCTTCGTGGTGAGCAAAGACCCTGGATTCCCGATTAAAACATTCGGGAATGACACATTGTTGTTAGTAGTCAACGGTTCACGGTTCACTCCGCCAAAGGCGGATCACTGTCCACTTTCATTCAAATTATGCATTGAAAATCCTAGAAACATATCAAAAACACCCCCAATTTTGCACGAATTTTCGCAGGTAAGAATATATTTTATAAGGAATTATGCATAGAAAAATAAAAAATTAATACTGCAATAAGATTATGGAAAATGTAATCCGCCGGGGGCGGAGGAATATGGAAAGAAAAAAAGTGAAAGGCCCCCGCCAATCAGACGGCGGGCAATCCGCCTGCGGCGGAGGGAATGACAGCTAAAGGGGCGCTACCCGGGCGAAGAAGATTGCCGCGCTTCACGCCCTCGGCGTTTCGCTCGCAATGACTATTGGGCTGGAGGGAAAGACACAAAAACGAGATTGCCGCGCGTGGCATCTGCGGATGCCAAATCCGCTCGCAATGACGGCCGTACTAACCGTTCACGGTCCACTGTTCACTATTTCTTATGCAACGAATCTTCCTTTGCCTCTTCTTCTCTTTCTCTGAACTTGCGGTAATTACGAACGGCTCTTTCGTGATCTTGAAATCGCCTGGTGAACGTATGGCCGCCGGTGCCATTGGCGACGAAGTATAGATAGGAATTTTTCTTGGGATAGAGCGCGGCAAGGATCGAGGCCTTACCGGGACTATTCACCGGCCCGGGCGGCAACCCTTTATAGAGATAGGTGTTGTAGGGCGATTCGATGTGGAGATCGCTGTAATGGAGCAATCGATGACCTTCTGGCAAGAGGTACTGTACAGTGGGATCGGCCTGGAGGCGCATTCCTTTTTTTAGTCGGTTGAGATACACTTCCGAAATCATCGCGCGCTCGGTATCGATCTTGGTTTCCCATTCGATGATCGAAGCAAGAGCAAGGACATTGTTGATGGGCATTTTCTGTTCGGAGGCGCGGGCCGCAAGAGTATCCGTCCAGAACTTCCAAAACTCTCCCGTGAAGGTTTTCAGAATGTCTTGTTCATCGGTCTGCCAGTAGAATTTGTAGGTATCAGGGTACAGGTATCCCTCGAGCGAACCGCTTGAAGAGCCGAGCTGTGAGGCAAACGCGGAATCGCGGGCGAGTTGAACGTACCGCGCAGAATCGATACCGAGCGTGCGACGGAGAATATGCGCCTGACGCCGAATGTCGAGTCCCTCCGGAATCGCCACGGTGATCATCTCCACCGTTTTGCCGACGCGCAGATCGAGCAAAATCTCTTTGTTCGACATGCCGCTCTTGAACCGGTATTTGCCGATCTGGATCCTGGTGGTGTTTCCCAAAAGCCGGCCTGCAAGGTTGAACAGGAGCCGGTTCGAGAGCACGCCTTTTGCCGCAAGCGAATCCTCAACGCGCGTGAAGCTCTCTCCTTTCGAAACAATGACGATGCGATCGCCATCAAACGTGTTCGGAGACCAGAGGATGAGATAGAGGAGAATACATCCCAGTCCGACAAGAGAACCGAGAATGATATCGAGGCGTTTCATTTCGACAAATCTTGGAGGTTGGAGCTAGCCTCGACCCTCTCCCCTCCCCCACACTTGGGCGAGGGGAACCAACCGAGATAGCTGCTTCGTGCCTTGGAGTTCATTTCAAACAGGCTCAATGCAAACGAGTCAATACGAATCACTAGAGGGCGAGAGATGCCTCTGCGTCCAGTTCGATGGACGAATGGATGCCGTGTTCGAGCTTCATCCACCCCAACTGTGCAATCATAGCGGCGTTATCGGTGCAGTAATCAAATTTCGGAATCGATAATCGCAACCCATTGGCAGCGGCAAGTTCGGCCATGCGGCGGCGGAGTTCAGAGTTTGCTGATACTCCCCCGGCAATCGCAATATCTCTGACGCCGAACCGCTTCACCGCAAGCAGCATTTTGTTCGTCAGCACATCAACGACGCTCTTCTGGAAACTCGCGCACAGATCGGCGAGCATTTTCGGTTCGATGACCGGCTTGGTTATGTCATTCGAATGCCCGAGGAGTTTGCGATCGCGGAGCCAATACAGCATCGAAGTCTTGATGCCGCTAAAGCTGAAATCGAAACCCGAGTCGTCGAGAAACGATCTCGGAAATTTCACATACTCCGGATCGCCTGTAGCCGCAAGCCGATCGATCACCGGACCGCCGGGGAACCCCAGGCCGAGCATCTTCCCCACTTTATCGAATGCTTCGCCTGCTGCATCATCGACTGTTGAACCGAGGAGTTCGTGATTCAACGGTTCATGAACAAGCACGAGCTGCGTGTGTCCGCCGGACACGATCAGGCATAAGAACGGATATCCAAGCGATTGCGGCACGCCGCCGTCCGGTTCGCGGATGAAATTGGAGTAGATATGGGCCTCGAGATGGTTTACGCCAATGATGGGAATGTTCAAACCATAGGCGAGGGCCTTGGCGAAGTTTACGCCGACGAGCAAGGCGCCGATCAGGCCGGGGCCGCTCGTAACTGCCACGGCGGCGATATCGGCTCGAGAAATCCCTGCAACCGCAAGCGCCTGATCCACGACCGGAACGATGAGCTTTTGGTGCGCACGGGAGGCGAGTTCGGGGACAATTCCGCCGTAATAACGATGGATGAATTGGGAAGAGATGATGTTCGACCGCAGGACGCCATCGGCAATAACTGCTGCGGAGGTCTCATCGCATGAGCTTTCAATTCCGAGAATATTCATCGATTCAATGTACGGAAAATTAGAACTTCCATGCAAGAAAAATGAAAAAGCCGATCCCTTCCGAGACCGGCTTGTATTGTAGCGGGGGCAGGACTTGAACCTGCAGCCTTTGGGTTATGAGCCCAACGAGCTACCAATTGCTCCACCCCGCGATCATTTTAGCTATATAATGTACGGAAAAAACCGCGGGAAAACAAGAGGGCTTTTTAGGCAAGTTATCGCTAACGTCAGCACGCTCTGCCCTACTGCATATATTTTATCGTAGAAGGATTGCGCTACAACAGGGTGCATGAAAACGCCATGCGCCGGATGAAGATTAACTATGCGGGAGCAGTCGGCGGGAAGAGAGTTTCAGCGGGATGGGCAAATTCGCGTTCTGCGTCCCCTCAAAAAAAATGCCGGTCTCGATTGAGACCGGCATTGCGTCCATATGGCCTAACTAAAGAATCGCTATTTGATCAGCATCATCTTCTTCACGGAGATGAAAGCGCCCGATTGTGCAATTCCATTACCATCTACGGGCTGGGCGATGATGCGGTAGAAATAGACGCCCGAAGCAAATTGATTGGCGTTGAATTGCCGGCCGTAATTGCCCGCTTCCAAAAGTTCATTGTTTACCAGGGTTTGAACCTCTTGCCCCAGGATGTTAAACACCTTTATGGTAACCGACGACGATTGGACAAGATCGAATGAAACCACCGTCGTCGGGTTGAAGGGGTTCGGATAATTCTGGTACAACCGATACGATAAAGGGATATTTGAACCTCCTTGTGAACCGTGCTGAATCGTTACAGGCTGAACATTGGGGTTCGCGTGAAGGAACGAAACGGCCGAAAGCGGACGCACGCCTTTGAACACAAGTGTTCCCGCGAACGACATCGTATCGATCGATCCTTCGAACGCACTATCGATGGCGCCGACGACATTATTCAGATCATTGAACGTTGACGGGCTCTCAAACAGATGAGTGGAAAGATAATAATACCCCATGACCAGGGAATCGGCTACAGTCGCGATCTGGCTCACCATCATGCCATTGAAGGCGCTTTCAGTGGTGTCATCGTAGATCAGCTGGCCGAATCCTACCGGCGTCACGCCCAATTCGCTTGCGACGATATTGAGTTTCAGCGCGACGAGATTTGCAAAAAGGATATCGTTATACTTGTCCTTGGGAAGCGAACCTTGCGCCTTCGTGAAACTGAATCCTCTAGGCGCGCCATCATGAGTCGGGGGATTATCCTTCTTGGAGTATAACGATTTGAGGACGTCCGCAGGTTTCTTATGCAGCACCCATCCATAGAATTTAGAACTGTCCGTGGCGCCTTTTTTCACCTCACCGACAAGAAGGCCGCTCGTCGAAGCGAAACCACCGCCGGCATAAGCCGTTTCCAGCGCATTCACCCGGTTGGGCATCAATAGTTTCAAGGTGTTTTGCGAGAAGGTGGCATCCTTCAACTTTGATCCGACGGACAGACCGCCTACGGTCCATGTGTATGAAGCAACCTTCTGCAATTTTCCCGCGCTGCCCAACCCGGTTACCTGCACCGAATCGTTAGCGGCCAGTGGGCTGCCAAAGCTGAAATTCCATTTCCCAAGTTTGGCATCGGTCGTGGAATGAGTCGAAGCGGGAACCGTTGTGAACGAAGCAGTCGTATCGATGCCGACGCCGAATTCAACGTGGACTCCGTTCGCGCCATTCGGCGCACCGCGGAGGACTGCCGTAAACAGAACTCGCGCAGGCTTCAATGAAACTGCCTTGCCGATTTTTCCCGAATGGTCCGCATCGAGCGCTAAGCTGTCCTGACGGAAACCGCGGAACGATTGGCCGTAGATCGGCGGCGAGTTATAGAAATCAACTTCGCCCGATCCGCCACTGGAGACAACAATACTAACGGCCGTTGCAGGCGATGCATTTGCGACGCCATCAAGATAGTAACCGAGATGCTGCCACGAGGCGCTATCCGCCTCAACGGCAAAATACGTGCCATTGCCGAGATTGCCAACGCTTAAAGCGCTTGAATCTGTGTGGGCTACGAGCGCGCCATTTGCGCTATCGCGGTGCAATTCGAGATGCCAATTCTTCAACGCGTGGGAGAACGACGTTCCGAATTTTCCGTCATTCGCTTCGAAATTCTGAATCGTAATGGCGTTCGGCTCGAAGTTGACGAACGTATCCAACCAATGAAGCGATCCGGAGACCGTTAACGTATCGTTCGAGGTTAAGTTTCCGTTAATCCTCGTCCATGATGCTCCGCTATCCGCTTCGGTGGCGATGTACGTCCCGGCGGTGAGACCCGGAACGATCAATAAGCTCGTATCCCCGGCGGCAAGAAGGTTTGCCGGCGCGACAGAGCCGCGGTATAATGAGAGGTGCCATTTCTTGGCAGATTGATCCGCAGTCGTAGTGGGATTGCCGTCGAGGTCAACGAATTTCGACACCGAAATATCGAACGGCCTGAAATTGATAAATGTATCGACAGAATGAATCGAAGCCCCAATGGTCAGGGTATCATTCAGGGTCATATTCCCGTTGATGCGTCTCCACGATGCTCCGCTGTCCGCCTCGGTTGCAATATAGAGTCCTGGGGAAAGATGCGATGCAAACAACAGATTTGTGTCGGCGGAGGCGATCAGGTTCGCCGGGGCAACCTGTCCCTGGTACAATGAAAGATGCCACGTCTTGACGGATTGATCGCCGGTCGTTTGAAGATTACCGTCGAGATCGACATATTTTCGGATCGTCAGATCGAATGTCCTTGAGTTGACGAACGTGTCGATGGTATGGCTCGAAGAAGCGACGGTTATCGTGTCATTGAAGGTGAGGTTCCCGTTAATGCGGGTCCACGTCGCGCCGCTATCCGCTTCCGTTGCAATGTACGTTCCCGGATTTAGGCCCGTATAATACAACGTGCTCGTATCGGCCGAGGCGAGGAGAGTTAGTTGAGATACGCTATCCTGATACAACGAAAGGCGCCATGTCTTGGCAGATTGATCCCCCGTTGTTGCGGGGTTCCCATCGTTGTCGAAAAACTTCTTGATTGTAATATCGGAAGCGTTAACGGTAAAATTGAAAGTTTCCGTTGTGGAATCTGTGCCATCAAAGACCTTGACGTCAACAATGGAAACTCCTGACATCCCGGTGGCGGGAGTCAACGTAATCGTACGATTAGAGTCGCTTCCCCCTAGAGTGATGTTGCCGTTCGGGAGAACGGAGGTATTGCTTGAGGTTGCGGATACGAGAAGAGACGAGTCGGGCGTTTCGACGTCGGTC
>DATGFY010000144.1:0-2464 GCA_035308785.1 Bacteroidota bacterium
GGACGGTAAACTCGACGAGGGTATTGCCGAAGGGATTAACTTCCCAGATATCGCGCAGTGTCACTTTTCCGGTATCCAGATTTTTGCGCAACCCGGTAATATTGACGAACGCAATCTGTGCGGGAGCGTACTGATTGGCGCGGAAAGCATCGCATTCGAAATCGCCCAGATTACATTCAGGAGAATCTTTCGTGTCGCGCGTCAAGGCCGTAACAACACGTCCAATGACCTTGCTCAGGCCTTCATTCACCTGACGCTCAAACCCATCGACAAGTGTTTGCGCGTTCCAATCGGTGCGGACGCCGGACGGAGTGGTCTCTGCCAATTTCCCATCGTAACGGACAACCGAGTTGTCTTGGAGATCGACAACGAGGTGCAAATCGCCGACATATTGACCCTTCGATCCTGCCTCGACGATAATCGTATGACTTACTTTTCTGGGCACCGGAACCGCCTTATGGTCATGACCGGCAACGATGACGTTGATCTGCGAAAATTTCTCCGCGACGATGGAATCTTCGTCTAACCCTTCGTGGCTTACTAAGACGATAAGGTTGGGTTTCTCATCCGATTGGATTTTTGGAAGGAGGGCGCCGAGGACACTATCGCGATCAAGCACACGCACGCTGCTTAAGTTTGCGCGAATGGTCAGGCGCTCCAAACTCGGAGCAGTGATTCCAATGATGGCAACTTTGATCTTGCCAACTGTCTTAATGATGTATTGCCGGCCAAATGTTTTTCCCGTGGTCAAATCAAGAACATTTGCGCACAGAATCGGGAATTTGGCCGCTTTGAGCACTTCGCGGAGTGTATCGGCAGTATAATCAAACTCGTGATTCCCGACGACCATCGCATCAGGATTAAAGATATTCGCGATCTGGATTTGCGAGCGTCCATGGGTCATGCTCGAAATCGGCGTGCCTTGAAATTCATCACCGGCATCTAACGCTAAAGAATTTCCGCCCGCACGAAGCGTTTGGATGACGGTAGAAACAACCGACGCGCTGCCCACTTCGTTGCGTGTGTGCGCTTCATCGCGCTCGGTTACCGTGAACGATGTATTCTGGGCATGGAAGTCGTTCCAGTGAACGATCGTCAGAGAATCAAGAGGATGATCTTGACTGTAAAGCGAGATGGTTGCAACAAGTGAGAGAAGTACGGCGCTAAGACATTTCATGAAAGCGGGTGAACTGATTTATAATAGAGACAAAATATACAAAACCTGCGTCAAGAAATGATTAACAAATGTTAAACAATCGTTAAATTATTGCATATCCGTTGGATTTTCGGGACAATTACTTTACATTTCGTTTATATGATTTTACTAGCAACTAATTAATTCAGAGGAATTCATTGTCTGAATTATTTAATCCGAGTTTCCATTGCATTGAATTGCCTCATCCGCATCTCTACTAAGGCGCATTCATATTTCTGCAATTTGGAACGAGCAACCTTCATCAAGTGGGACCTTCTATCATGACTTCCGTGAATTCACCGTTCAAACATTGCCTTCGGATCTTCGCCGTCGTTTCGGCCTTCTATCTTTTCGCGATCCCCGTTAGCGCGAAACCGAAACTTGTTGTGGTGATTGTGATCGATCAAATGCGGGCCGATTACTTAACGAGGTTCCAAGACCTCTATGGCGAAGGCGGATTCAAACGACTGATGAATGACGGCGCGTATTTTACCAACTGCAAGTACACCTACTCCGAAACCCAAACGGGGCCGGGCCATGCAACGATACTTTCTGGACTACCGCCGCGCTTCAGCGGAATTATCGCCAACGATTGGTACGTCCCTTCCCTCGGCCATACAATATATTGTGTTAGCGATAGTTCGGTCCGATCTGTGGGAACAGATCCCGCCGGTTCTGGCGGCAGAATGTCACCGCGAAATTTCCTCGGCACATCTCTCGCTGATCAACTTCTCTCAGCATCACCAAGTTCCAAGTGCATCGGCATAGCGCTAAAAGATCGTGCTGCCATTCTCCCAGTGGGCAAACATCCCACCGCCGCATACTGGTTCGATGAAGACAACGGCATCTGGGTTACCAGCACTTACTACCGTCAAGCGTTACCGACCTGGGTGCAAGTGTTTAATGGGCGGAAACTTCCCGAACAATCATTTGGCAAAGTATGGGCGAAACTCTTGCCTGATTCGGCATACGCTCGCCAGGGGAAAGATGATGCGGCAGGAGAAGACGATTTCCCCGGACAAAAGAAATCTGTTTTTCCATATACCATCCGCGATCTTGCGGGCGATAAATCGGACCAAAGGTTTTACGCGTTCGTAAGTTCGCCATTCGGCCTAGAACATACTGCCGCATTTGCGGAGACCTCTATCGTTGCGGAACAACTGGGCAAACGCGATGCCACCGATCTTCTTTCAGTCAGTTTTTCATCAACCGATTGGATCGGGCACACGTTCGGACCCGATAGTTATGAGATCGAAGATATGTACTTGC
>DATGFY010000145.1:0-1670 GCA_035308785.1 Bacteroidota bacterium
TTATTACATGGATACGCATACGGGCGGCAAAAAACAAGGCACCGTTGCGTACTTCTGCGCAGAGTTCGGCTTTCACGAGTGTCTCCCGATGTACTCCGGCGGCCTCGGAATTCTTGCCGGAGATCATACGAAATCAGCCAGCGATCTCGGCCTCTCATTCGTGGGGGTCGGGTTATTTTATCGTCAGGGATATTTTCAGCAGAAGATCGATTCGGCAGGTGCACAGCAGGAATATTATCCGCACACGAATCCCGATCTCGTTCCCGTTCAGCTTGTTAATGATCGAACAGGGAAGCCCATCGTTTGCAGCGTCGAAATCGGCAGCACTACAGTGTTTTTCCAGACATGGCGCATCCTTGTTGGCAGAGCGGTCGTCTATCTTCTTGATACCGATGTAAAACAAAACGAGGAGCATACCCGCGGGCTGACGGCTCTGGCCTACGGCGGCGACGTCACCACGCGTATTCGGCAGGAGATCGTTCTCGGCATCGGCGGCGTACGGTTCTTGCGTGCCATCGGCGAAAAGCCCGATGTGTTTCACATGAACGAAGGCCATGCCGCATTCTTAACGCTCGAACTCCTGCGCGAGTGCGTCCACGGCGGAGCGGATCTGAAAAAGGCCGAAGAGACCGTTCGGAAAAAATGCATCTTCACCACCCATACCCCCGTGCCTGCAGGCCACGACAGGTTTCCGAAAGACCTATTTTCTTTTACCCTCCATCCCTATGCGGATGCATTGAAAATCTCCGTCGATCGATTGATGGAATACGGTCTCACCCCGAATGTCGCAGACCGGAACCAATTTACGATGACCGTGCTGGGGCTGAAGCTCTCCCGCGCCGCAAACGGCGTGAGCAAGAAACACGGCGAAATTTCACGCGAGATGTGGAAAGATTTATATGGAGTGACCGATAGCAAGAAGGTCCCAATTGGGTACATCACGAACGGCGTCCACGTCCCGAGCTGGGCAAGCGCAGAATCGTGGGAGTTTTGGGAGCGGCATAATTCCCACAAGTGGAAAGAAGATTTGATGCAGCCGGAGTTCTGGAAGCATATTACGAACCCGAAATATATCTCCGATGAAGAACTCTGGTCGCTCCGCTACCGGTTGCGGCGCTCGCTCGTCGAATTTATCCGCACGCGCGCAAAGGAGCTTCACATCGCCGGGGGAGCTCCCGCGGACGAATCGTATCAGCAACTGCTCTCTACCGATGCGCTCACGATCGGGTTTGCGAGGCGGTTTGCGTTGTATAAACGCGCGCCGCTCATCTTCCGCGACATGATGAAGGTTGAGGAGATCTTCGGCGATCCCAAACGGCCGGTGCAATTGATTTTTGCCGGCAAGGCGCATCCGCACGATAATGAGGGAAAGCAGTTTTTGCATCAAGTATTCGAAATGACGCGCCACCCGCGATTCTTCGGCAAAGTAATCTTTGTCGAGAATTACGATATGCACGTTGCTCGTTACCTCGTCTCGGGATGCGATATTTGGCTCAACACGCCGCGCAAGCCGCTCGAAGCGAGCGGCACAAGCGGACAGAAAATTGCCATTAACGGCGGATTGCATTTCAGCATCCTCGATGGTTGGTGGGATGAAGCATACGACGGGCACAACGGCTGGGCAATTGCCGATGGTCCCGCAAATGCTTCCTTAGACGAACAGGACAAGC
>DATGFY010000146.1:0-1622 GCA_035308785.1 Bacteroidota bacterium
CGCCACCTCTTCCTGCACTCGTCTCAGCGCCGATCCCGATTAATGCACCGTACTTCGTTCCGATTCCGAACGGATGGACGCCGTTGTCCAAAGGGACTTTCATCTCATAAACTAACGAGTCGTGCGAAACATGAAACCGCGCATCAATTCCTCCTGCTTCGGCAATTGTCATACGGTGCCGATCTTCGTCCTTCGGTCCCAAAATTTCCAAATCGTTAGAGGCTTCCATCGGACTGCGACGCGCATTTCCTAATCCTTCGCCGAGCGAATCGCGGTCTCCCTCGCCGCTCGCCTCTCCGCCCCGCCCGCCCGGCGGTTCATCGTTTCGGCCAATAAATCCAAGCGGATAATGAATGCCAAACTTCTTATCCGAATTCCCGTCGCGGTCAAACCACAGCGTTAGCCCGCCACGCATAATCTGGTTGCGTAAATCCTCTCGCGTTGTAACGATGCCGATGTAAACGTACTCGCTATCGTTGAACACCCCCACCGATGTTCCCTTGTCGTCAAGGGCCGTCAAAGAGTCATGCCACTCCGTGTTTAATCCATCGATGGTAATCTCGCGGTCGCGCCAGCGGCTGGTTATCTGCGAAGAGCTGCCGCATCCGGGAATTCCGCAGCATAACACTACAAAGAGAATAAACAAAATAAGGAAAGGCAAACGCATCGGGAATGTTACCACAGATCGGTTGTTTTGAGAGGACATAATGTTCAAAAGTTGAGCAATCGTTTATACTTCAGACGACAAAACACACAAGAAAACGTTTTCGTTCTATGGTCGTTGTTTTATCGATGGTTAGACCCCACATTCTCTCATATAGTTTAACCAAAAGCGCGCAAATTCGCTTGTATAGCACTCGGCCCCGATACACTTCATTCAAACCTTCATTTCCTTTCTCCCCATTTTTTCATACATTATTTCACATAATTTTCTATTAATTCCCCTACTCCCAAAGAAAACCATGAAACGTTTCTCTCTCGTCGCGCTCTTTTGCCTTATTCCACTCGTGCTTTTTGCCGCGGATTCCAAGACCGGCATGATCAAAGTCAACGGCACTGAACTCTATTATGAAACGATCGGCGAAGGCACGCCAATCCTGATTTTGCATGGCGGTCCCGGGCTCAACCACTCCTATTTCCTGCCGCAGATGGCAGGCCTCGCCAAGAACCACAAACTGATTTTCTTCGATCAGCGAGCGACCGGGAAGTCTTCGATGAAACTCGACACAAGCGCCGTGAATCTCAAGAATTGCCTCGGCGATATCGAGGGCCTCCGCAAGGCGTTTAAGCTGGGTAAGATGAACCTCATGGGACATTCGTTTGGCGGATTGCTTGCGATGGAGTATGCAATGAAGTATCCGAAAAACCTCCGTTCGCTCACCCTCGTCTGCACCAGCGCGCCAAGCTCGGCCTTGCGGATGAAGGCGTTCATGAATATGCAATCGAAGCAATCGCCTGAGGATAGCGCAGGGCAGGCACAGATCATGCAGTCGGATGGCTTTAAACGCCGTGATCCCGAAACCATGTCAAAGTTTTTCCACTTCCTCTTCTCGTCGGATTTCTACGACCGGAAGATGGACGACAGTCTGACACTCCAATTCGATACCAACTATGCCAAGAGC
>DATGFY010000147.1:0-3309 GCA_035308785.1 Bacteroidota bacterium
AGTCTGCAGATGGGTTTCCGCACGCTTGCAATCGAAAAGCGGTCGAGCGAGGTATGGTCTCTTCTTGCAAGCGTAAAAACCGAGTTTGCCACGTTCGGCGAAGTCCTCGAGAAAACCAAGAAGAAACTCGAAGAGGCGAGCAACACGATCGATACTGCCTCCGTCCGTTCGCGCGCAATCGAGCGCAAGCTCAAGAATGTGCAAGAACTTCCTTCCTCCAAAGAAGAGCCAAATTACCGCCTTCCGCTTTCTGAAGGCACCCCAGAAGCATCGACCAACTGACCTGATGGCGCGCTCCGGCAGCGTTTCCGATTTTTCCGATCTCCTGAAAATCCTTCCCGAATCGATCCAGCGCGAAGTGGCGAAGATGGAAGTGCAGCCCGCCGCTCCCAAACGCAAAGAGCACGACGGCAAAGGGAAGAAGATTCACATGAATATCGAACGCAAAGGCCGCAAGGGGAAAACGGTTACCATCATCGGCGGCTTCCAACATAATCCCCAGACGATGGAGGAGATTTCAAAGATCCTTAAAGCCCATTGCGGCGCCGGCGGAACCGTCGTCGGAATGACGATAGAGTTGCAAGGCGACCAGCGGAAGAAGGCCGGAGAGAAGCTGAAGAAACTCAATTATTCGGTTTCCGGATAAGGGATCTTCCCGGGCGGAACTCGTAATTGTTGTATGATGTGATGGAACGCAAAGAATTGTTTCGGGCCATGTGTGCGTTGGGAATAGCTGGAGTGGGAACGGTCCTCTTCGGCAGCATCCTCTCTTCGTGCGGATCGACTGCGTCGATCACGGCGACGATCGTGAACCACACGATCACGATTCCGCTGGCATCGCTCGCCGATACGGATCTCACGTTTGTCCATCCCGAGGAATTTCCCTATTCCATCGCGGTCGAGAAACAGTCCGATGGCTACAGGGCATTGCTCCTCCGCTGCACCCGCGCAGATAACCCCGTGAATTATAGCGGGGTGGGATTCACCTGTCCAATCGATGGAAGCACGTTCGATCTCAATGGCGAGGTGACACGGGGACCGGCATCATTCCCATTGAAACGGCTTGAGACGGAAATTCAGGAAGAGAATTTAGTGATTACACTTCGGTGATTAATTCGATCCGCCTTAAAAAAACAGAAGGGTCGCCAAATTGGCGGCCCTTTTTTCTATAATATTCAGCAATCAGAATTCATCATTCCGCAATGCTTTTTTGTGGAGCTGAAGGGATTCGAACCCTCGACCTTTCGGATGCGAACCGAACGCTCTCCCAACTGAGCTACAGCCCCAAAAACAGGTGCTAGGTGACCCGCCAAACAGACGGCGGGCAAGTAGGTGTTAGGAGCTAGGGGAAGCATTAACTCCGGAACCCAGACTGTAAATATAGGCAAAAATTGCAAAAAAGCCAAAAAATGCGTATTATTAATAGAATTTAGTGAATCCGCCGGTGGCGGACTCCCCCGAAATATGCCCAATATCATAGACGAAGAAGGATTAAGCGAACGCGAGCGGGAAGTGCTCAAGTATGTCGTAAGCAATTTTATTGCTAACGCCATGCCGGTGGCCTCGCGTTACATCGCCAAGTACCACGATCTGGGACTGAGCGCTGCGACGATTCGCAACTCGCTGGCCGACCTGGAAGAACGCGGGTTCATTACGCATCCGCATACCTCTGCCGGGCGCATCCCCACCGATTTGGGCTACCGGTTCTTTGTGAATGCACTGATGGAGATGGAGCCGCCTTCACTGCAGGAAAAAGGCGAAATTAAAAAGCAGTTCGATGCTGCAACCGAGCCGGACGACATTCTCCGCCTCACCGCAAAACTTCTCGGTTCGATCTCACACCAATTAAGCGTTGTCTCCGCACCGCACCTGCGCAGCGGGATTCTTGAGCATCTGGAAATCGTGCAGGTCTCTTCATCGAAGATCATGGTTGTACTCACGATTCAATTGGGAATTGTGAAGACCTTGACAATGGAGCTTCTCTCCGATATCCCGGCGGAAAAAATTGCGACGATCGCGCGATTGTTAAACGAACGCCTCTGCGGCTTGACACTCGTCGATATCCGCGACAGCTTCAGCGCCCGCGTGAAAGATTTTAAAGCGGAGCACCCCGCCATCATCAACATGTTTATCCGTTCGGCAGATAAGATTTTCGATGATACCAAAGAACGCGAGAAACTCCACATCGGCGGCACGCAGTCGCTCATCGAACAGCCCGAATACGGCAGCCAGGAAAATATCCGCACGATGATTGAACTGTTGAATAACGAAGACGTCCTCGTTCAGGTGCTTGAGCGCGGCGATGCGGGCTCCGCGGAAAACCGCGTCGTCATTTCCATCGGCGGCGAGATGAAGGAAGAACAGTTGAAAAATTACAGCGTCGTAGTGACGACGTACAACATTGGCGATGTCTCCGGCCGGCTTGGCATCATCGGTCCTAAACGGATGGCGTATCAAAAAGTCATTCCCCTCGTCGATTTTATTGCGAAAGAAGTATCGACATCGCTTGGATAAGAGTTCATGAAAGAAGAAGAAAAAGTAACAAATGGCGAAAATGGCAAGCCCGGTGAGTCCTCAAGCCCGGATTCGCTTCAAGCTCATTTGGACGAATTGAAGAAGAGTCTTGATCAAACCAAAGACCAGCTTCTCCGCCGCGCTGCGGAGTTCGAGAACTACAAGAAGCGGATCGAAAACGATACCGCCGATCGAATACGCTACGCCAACGAAAATTTGCTCGAAGACCTCCTGCCTGTGCTGGATGATTTCGAACGCTCAATGAAGATGAGCAAAGACCGCAAAGATTTTGCTGCATTGTATTCCGGGGTTGAGCTGATCTACCAGAAGCTTTTGAAAGTGCTCGAACTGCAAGGGCTGAAGTCCTACGAATCGCTCGGTAAACCGTTCGATACCGCTCATCACGACGCGCTGATGCAAATGCCGAAACAGGGCGTCCCTCCGCATACCGTGATCGAGGAAGTGGAAAAAGGATACGCGCTGAACGACAGAGTTTTGCGCCACGCAAAGGTAGTGGTGGCGAGCGAAGACCCCGAGCATCCTTCCGAAAACGAAGGCTCGGCTTCGGACGGCAGCGCGCACAGCTCCTAATCTCCCGAATACCCCATGGCGAAACAAGATTATTACGAAGTTCTCGGAGTTACCCAATCCGCGAACGCAGATGAAATTAAGAAGGCCTACCGCAAGCTTGCGATGCAATTCCATCCGGATCGCAACCCGGATAAATCCGCCGAAGATAAATTCAAAGCCGCCTCAGAGGCGTACGAGGTCTTAAGCGACGCCCAAAAGCGCCAG
>DATGFY010000148.1:0-2363 GCA_035308785.1 Bacteroidota bacterium
AAAATAAATTCTGCCGAGGCGGGAACGTTCAATGAAATCGATTTCGCTTTGGCGAATTCCACGCGCTTGTTCTGAAGAAACCCTGCGAACATCGCTTCATCGATGCCTTCAGGGAGCGGCGCGACGGTGGCGATGAGCAACGCCGGATCGGTGCCGAGCGCAACGGCGAGTTCCAGATCTTTCCCCATCTGTTCTGCACGGAAGTAATGGAAGCCACCGCCTTTTTGAATCTGCCAGTGCATGCCGGTCGTTGCTGTATCGAATACGTGCATGCGGTAGATGCCGATGTTGCGTTTGCCGTTGAGGGGATCGCCGGTGAAAATCTGTCCATAGGTGATGAACTTCCCGCCGTCTTTCTCCCAGCATTTCTGGATGGGGAGCGAATCGAGGTTTGGAACTTCGGAAATTTCTTGCGATATCGCAGTGGAAATGTTCTTCGGGCGGGAATTCCAAAACCGCTTGAGGATCGGTTTGGAATCGAACAGCGTCTGAAATGTCGGGGGCATCGCTCCTTCGAGGAAGCCGATCAGTTCGTCGCCGATCTTGCTGGGGTGCCGACCGAGTGCAAGCTCAATCCGTTTCTCGTTCGCAAAGTGATTGACGACGAGCGGATAGGCAGAACCGCGTGGCTTATTGACAACGAGCGCGGGCCTGCCTTCCTTCAACGCGCGGATCGCGACGTAGGTGAGCTCGAGGACGGGATCGATTTCGGCGTCGGTGTGGTGGAGCTCGCCGGAGCGTTCAAGGAGATTGAGATATTCGCGGAGTGCCATTCGAGAGAATTTGTAATAAGTGAGTCATTCTGAGCCCTCGACAGAAACATTCGAGGGTAAACTCCGCGAAGAATCTCGCACGGCGGTCGAATCCACCAACTTTGAGATCCTTCGTGAACGCTTGCGCATTCGTGCTCAGGATGACTCCGTGGAGAGTTACTCCAGCTCCTCTGCCCGCCACCCTCTCGTTTCCCGCACTCCGAGCGTGCCGAGGAGCTTATCGGTGAAGGCGCCGATGTACTCATCGATCGATTTCGGAACGAAATACATTGGCGGGCTGATCGGCATGATGATTGCGCCTGCGCGGGAAAGCTGTGCGCATTGTTCCAGCGTAATGGCCGATAGCGGCGTCTCGCGAACGCATAAGACGAGTCTAAACCGTTCCTTCAATGCAACCTGGGCAGTGCGCGTGATCAGCGTATCGCCGATGCCGGAAGCGATCTTGCCGAGTGTCGATGTGGAACAGGGCAGGATGACGTAGGCATCAAAATGATTGGAGCCGGAAGCGAGTGGCGCGGTGAGGTCGTCGTTTTGATACTGCCTCTTGACGAACGGCTGGAGATCTTTCTCGGCCATATTCATCTCGTCCTTGAGGAGCGCCTTGCCCCATTTGCTGACGACGAGGAACTTATCGGCCGGACATTTCTTCAGGAAATCGACCGCATACACTGCGCCCGATGAACCGGTGATGCCAATGACGATTCTCACCGGGCGATTGCTCCGGTGACGATCATCGCGAAGACGACGAAGCCGAGTCCGGCGTTGATGCGGAAAAACGCCAGCTCGATGTTTGACGCTTTTCGCTGCTCGATGAACAGCATGACGCCCGTTAGCAAAAGAAATGGGGCCGCGTAAAGAGTTCTGATTGTCGTAAAGAAGAGCGCCGCAAGAGAGGCAAACGCCAGAACATGAAAGATGGAAGACCAGATGAGCGCGCGCCGTTTGCCGAAGCGCGAGACGAATGAGTAGAGCCGTTCGCGCCGGTCGAAATCTTCATCGAGCGTAGCGTAAATGATATCGAATCCGGTTCCCCAGAAGGTGGTGAAGAGGCAGAGTAATACTGCGGGCAGATAGTTATTGAACGACGGCGACGCCGCGAAATATCCGCCCAGGGGCGCCATCGACATTCCCAATCCTACGCCAAAATGCGCCAGCGCGGTGAAGCGTTTCATATATGGATAGACGACGAAGATCACCAGCGGTATCGGCGACAGATACAGGCAGAAGTTCGAAATGAGAGCGGCGGATCCAAAGTAGAGCAGGCACCCGGCGGCGAGGACGAACAGCGCTTCGCGGAGATTCATTTTGCCACTGGGGAGTTCACGGGTCGCTGTGCGCGGGTTGCGGCGGTCGATGTCGCGGTCGATGATGCGGTTCAATGCAAATGCCGATGTGCGCGCACCGACGGCGCTTGTCAAAACGAGAATGAGGAGACGGATGGATGGCGTTCCGGAAATACCGAGCAGTAAACCCGCGTAAATGAGCGGAAGGGTGAATAACGTATGCTCGATCTTCACGAAGCTGAAGAACTTTTTCATGGAAAAATATATCGAAAAAGGCAAAAAGAACAAAATTGGATAGATCTTCGAG
>DATGFY010000149.1:0-4413 GCA_035308785.1 Bacteroidota bacterium
GCGCTTCTGGACATCCTCGATGAACTGCTTGACGACTTTATAATTGACGTCGGCATCGAGGAGGACGCGGCGAACTTCGCGAAGCGACTGCGCCACGTTTTCGGCGCTGAGCTTCCCCTCGCCGCGGAGCTTCTTAAAAACAAGCTCTAGCCTTTTACTTAAATCGTCAAACATACATACTGAATTTCGATTTTCGAATGTCGATTTTCGAATATCCCGGACAGCAGGTACCGAGAGAGCAAAATCGAATTCGCTGCCATTTAAAGGCAATAGTGTCCCGCTGAACGGAACTGGCACCGACGACCAAATGGCCGTGGTGATTTTCTATTTATCTAAAATTTCTTACCGGATGAGATCCGGATTCTCTTTTCTGGACGACCCCAAAATCCCAGATGGGATCCCCTTAGGATTGTAAAGGGTGACGGGTCATTTCGGAAAACCTCAGGGCTATACGCCCATTTTACTGAAAATGCGCCATTTTGTGGCAGATGGGGCATTCTCAAGTGGAATTAATTTACGGAAAAATAAGGAGGGAAGCAAAAGGCACAAGAGCCCAATCAACTCAATAGTAAAACGAACATCCCTTCGCCAAGAATTCGTCCTCATTCGTACCTTGAGGGGATCCGGTGATTAGAATGTCGCGGTAAATTTGATTTTTTATATTCCTTCGGGCGACGTGAAAAGGAAGACCGTCTTTGGTCCGAACAACAAGAACATCACCCAGGTATTCGTCTTCGTGACCATATCTATTCAGGGTGGTTTCAATCATGAGGGAATCTCTAGAAATTCGCTTAAGCATACGTTGAATAATACCACCTTCATCCTCAGTACGCACATCAGAGAGGCGAGTCTCTAGGGCCAATACCTGGCGAAACGAATAATCCGAAGCGATATCATAATAATGATAAATGATGGCATTATACCCAGTGCCGTTATGAACACGTTCTTCAAAAATAAGTTTGGGTGTCTCTCCGCCTTCTGATGTATCAAAGAATACAAGGGGCTTAGTCAATTCGGCACCCCAATCTCCTCCCTCCATCCATTTTCCATATACCGAAGGAGGGTTGGCTGTTGTGCGACCTGATTTGGGATCGTACATGATGAGATAATAGAAGAGGATTCCGACAACATCTTCTTCCTTGAAAATAAAGAGATACCGGTTCCCCGGAGCTGTTATTCTAAAAACGGGACCATAAAAAGCATCAACGCTCAGATCGCGTAATTGAACGGAATCGGTCGTGGTTTTCCGGCGCTCAAAATCAGTATGAACTATTGAATCAATTACGTTCAGAACGTGAATCGGAATTTCAACTGTCTTCCCTTTCGGATGTTCGGTGATGGCGATATCATTATTGCCGGTTGAAATCGCAGTGAGCGGCCGATGATTATTTGCGGCGAAACATGATGCAATACAGAAAATACAAAGGTAAGAAGAAATGCAAGAATGCTTACTCATGTGAGGTTCCCTGTCGGCTGCATACGCAAATATATCCATTCATTGGCGAAATATCAATTTGCCGAGTCCGAACCCAAAAGAAAAGAACGTGGATTCCCGCCAGAAACATGCGGGAATGACACATTGGTGGTTAGGGCTCTTCTAGAGCCTCGTTCATTCCTTCTTAGATGCCTTGACCATTCTCCGCTACATCCCCATCGGTTGGAGGATGCTGACGTAGTTGCCTTCGGTATCGTTGAAGGAAACGTACTGCCCCACGCCGGGGATCATGACCGGCTCGCCGAAAACGGTGCCGCCTGCCTGCGCGACTTTTTTCATCGATTCTTTGATATCATCGACGGCGATGACGATGGAGGTGTGCTTGCTGCGGGCAGAATCGGCTTTCGGGAAAAAGCCGCCGTTGATTGCGCCGGGCATCTTCGGCCTATGGGTTTTCTCATCGAGTTCGGTCGTAGTGGCAAGGACATAGTTGCCCATGTCTTTGCCCATATCCTTCGTTTGCCAGCCGAACGCTGTCTCATAAAACTTGCACATGCGGCTGTTATTTTCTGAAGGCATTTCAAAATGCACAACGGGATTCATCTTGCTCATCGGGGTATCCTTTCGTAATTGGGGTTGACCGGAATAAATGGAAACGTGAATATCAATTGAACGTATAACTATCTGTAAGGTTGCGAAGTTCCGCGTTCAGGGTATGAAAATTTTGCGCAATTCTTCATACCTACTCCCAATCTTCACGCTATTTTTCTTGCGCGTCATTGCTTCTTGCAAGATCGGGGAAACGGGTGGACTAATGCCGATTGCTTTTGCGATTACTTCTGGGAATTTTGCCGGATGGGCGGTGGAGGCAATGATGATGGGCGATTTGGTTTCGTTGCCGAGGAGTTTTCGCGTGCCGGCAATGCCGACGACGGTGTGGGGATCGGCTATGTAGCCGAACTTTTCGTACATCCGCCGGATCTCCGCAACCGTTTCTTCATCGGTGATGCGGACGGCGTAAATGTCGTTGCGTATTTTATCAAGATCATTGCCGTAAAGCGCTTGAATGCGTGCGAAGTTGCTCGGATCGCCGACATCCATCGCGTTAGAATATGTTTGCACCGAAGGGCGCGGAGTGAATGTCCCCGAGCGAAGATACTCGGGCACGACGTCGTTGACGTTGGTTGCGGCGATGAACGATTGAACCGGGTTGCCCATCCATTTGGAATAAACCGCCGCAGTCAGATTGCCGAAGTTTCCACTGGGGGCGGTGACAATGGGAATACCCTTTCGGAACTTCTGCAGTTGCGCGGTTGCCCAGAAATAATAGACGATCTGCGGAATGAGCCGCGCCACGTTGATAGAGTTTGCCGTCGTGAGGGAACGCTTCGAGCGCAATTCTGCATCGCTGAAGGCCTGCTTCACCATGCGCTGGCAGTCATCGAACGTGCCGGCAACCTCGATGGCGGTAATGTTACCGCCAAGCGTCGTGATCTGCTGCTCTTGCAACGGACTGGTCTTGCCTGATGGATAGAGCACAACGACCGAAATATGCGGGATATTGAAAAACCCGTTGGCTACCGCGCTGCCGGTATCGCCCGACGTTGCAACAAGAATCGAAACCTCGCGTTGTTCGCGAGCAAGAAAATATGACATGACCCCCGCCATGAACCGCGCACCGACGTCTTTGAATGCGAGCGTGGGACCGTGGAATAGTTCCAACAAATAGATCTGATCGTTTAAGCGCGCCAAAGGTATGGGAAAATTCCATGCATTTTTTATGATGGCTTCGAGGTCGGTCTTCGGAATTTCATCGATGAAGGGCGAACAGACTTCTACGCCGATGGAATGGAGGGATTGCGTGGGGAGCGAATTCAGAAATGCAGGAGAAAGTGCTGGGATTTTCTCCGGAATGAAGAGAGATCCATCAGGTGCGATGCCTTCGAAGAGGGCGTCTTTGAAGGTACGTTGGAGATTGGCGGTATGGATACTTCTGAACGTCATGAGACTCTAGTCATTGCGAGTCCGCCGCAGCGGACGAAGCAATCCCGGTAGGCATTGCACACTGACAACGGGATTGCTTCGTCGCTTCCCGCCAAACAGACGGCGGGCAAGCGCTCCTCGCAATGACTATACTTTTGTGGAATTCCGCGATCACAAGACTGTTGCCCCAACCATGTTCACTTTCGAAACATAGATATCCGATTCCAGGTTTGCGACCGAATGAAAAGTCTTCTTCATAGTTGTTCCAATCGCATGCGCTTGTTTCTTGCTCGATGCAAGAGCAAAGATGGAAGGCCCGGAGCCGGAGAGGGTGCAGCCGAATGCGCCCGCCTTCATCGCTGCTTCTTTCACTTCGGCGAACCCGGGAACGAGGCGCGCGCGGACGGGTTCGACGATGACGTCTTCCATCGATCTGCCGAGCAGGGCTGCGTCGCCGGTCATAAGGCCGACCGCGAGACTGCCGACATTTCCCCACTGCCGAACGGCTTTCTTGAGCGGCACAGCTTCGGGGAGCACTTCGCGCGCAAGTTTGGTGAGCACGACAACATGCGGATGGACGACGACCCACCAGAAGACATTCTTCACCGGAAGGTGGACAACATCGAGCGGCTCGTAGCTGCGGATGAGGCAGACGCCGCCGAAGAGCGACGGCGCGGCGTTATCGGCATGGGGCGCGCCTGAGGTTTTGCGTTCGCCTTCGAGTGCGAACGGAAGCAGGTCTTCTTTCCGCAGCGGAATCGGCAACAGCGCGTTGACCGCCATGACTGCCGCCACGCTGCTTGCGGCAGAACTTCCCAGGCCGGAACCGATCGGCATGCGCTTATCGAGTTCGAGCGCAATTCCGAATGGGGGTCGGAATTCCTTAATAAGCAACCGTGCAACATGCGCGGCGACATTATCGTTAAGGGTCGCGGGCAGGTTTTCGGAGGGTTCCCCCTTCAGCGAAAACAAGAGTTCGTGCTTTTCGGTTCGGC
>DATGFY010000150.1:0-4219 GCA_035308785.1 Bacteroidota bacterium
GGCTTCTGGAAGCGGGCATCGGGTTGCACAACACTGTCATCGTCGGATGGACGGAAAAGGCGAAAGAACTATATGATTCGTTGTGCGAGTATCCAGCGCTTGGATACAATGTCGTAGGATTTCTCGCGGCTGAACCAACGACGGAAAGTTATAAGAACATCCCTGTGCTTGGAACGTATGATAAGATGCAGCACGTTCTCGATTCGAAGAATGTGCGCGATATCGTGATCGCCGTCGATTCAAACGATCACGATAAACTTCTCGAGATTATCGGCAATTGCAATTCGCACGAAGTGGCGATCAAGATCGTGCCCGATCTCTACGATATCATCAGCGGGCAAGCGCGCACGAATCAGATCTACGGCTTTCCGCTGATCGAGATCACGCCGGAGCTGATGCGGCCGTGGGAACGCGCAGTAAAACGGACGATCGATCTCGGCGTTGCCTTTGTAACGCTGGCAATCGGTTTGCCGCTGTGGCTGATAATTGCCGTTGCAATTAAGCTGAACTCCCGCGGGCCGATATTTTATGTGCAGGAACGGACGGGCAAGGATGGTGAGCAGTTCCGCATGCTGAAGTTTCGTTCCATGATGGCTGACGCGGAAAAAGATTCCGGCCCGGTCTGGGCGAACAAGTCGGATCCGCGCGTGAATGTGGTCGGCAGATTTTTGCGGCGCACGAAACTCGATGAGATTCCGCAGCTGATCAATGTGTTGGAAGGCGATATGAGTCTTGTGGGACCGCGGCCTGAGCGAAAGTACTTTGTTGAGCAGCTTTCGAAAGAAATCCCGCTGTATGCGCGCCGGCTTAAAGTGCGGCCGGGAGTCACGGGTTGGGCTCAGGTGAAACACAAGTCTGATGAAAACATCGATGACGTTAAAAAGAAAGTTCAATACGATCTCTATTATATTGAGAACATGTCGATTCGCATGGATATCAAAATTCTCTTAAACACCATTCTGGTGGTTCTTTCAGGGAAAGGACATTAGCGCCTATGCCGCACACGCTTGTTGTCACTCCCACATATAATGAAGCGGAAAACATCGAACGATTCATCGCGAAGGTGCTCGATCAAGGGCCATCGATTGAAATGCTCATCGTCGATGACAATTCCCCCGATGGAACCGGTAATATCGTCGCCGGAATGATGGAAAAAAATCCGCGCATTCATCTCCTGCGGCGCGCCGGCAAAATGGGACTGGGCACCGCCTACGTCGAGGGATTCAAATACGCCATTCGCGAATCATACGATTACATTTTCGAGATGGATGCGGATTTCTCTCATAATCCGGAAGAAATCCCCGCAATGCTCGCGAAGATGAACACATGCGACCTCGTACTAGGCTCGCGTTATACCAACGGCGTGCGCGTTGTCAATTGGCCCATTCGGCGGTTGCTGTTGAGCTATTCCGCAAATGTTTATACGCGCGTCGTGACGGGCATGCCGCTGAAAGACGCAACCGGCGGATTCAAATGCTTCAAGCGCGAGGTGCTCGAAGCGATCGATCTCGACCGCGTTCATTCCAACGGTTATGCATTTCAGATCGAGATGAATTTCAAGGCGTGGTCGAAGAGGTTCAAGGTGTGCGAGCATCCGATTATTTTTGTCGATCGGCAATCGGGCGTCTCGAAAATGTCGCGCAAGATCGTCTATGAGGCGGTGTTCATGGTCTGGAATCTGAAATTCCAAAAAGTGTTCGGGATACTCGGCTGAGCCGATGCAGCTTTCGGTTATTATTGTTAACTACAATGTCCGGCCGTTCTTAGAGAACGCTCTAACTTCGGCGCGGAAAGCTCTAAGCGGCATCGACGGTGAAATCATCGTCGTCGATAACGCATCGACCGATGGCAGCGTGCAGATGGTTGCCAAATCCTTTCCCGATGTCCGGTTAATTGCGAACACGCGCAATACGGGATTCGGCGCCGCTAACAATACCGCCGCCCGTGAGGCGAAGGGCGAATATCTCCTTTTACTGAATCCCGATACGTTGGTACAGGAAGATACCTTTCGCGTGATGCTGCAATTTTTGACTGCGCATCCCGAGGTGGGCATCGCGGGATGCAAGATTCTCAATCCCGATGGAACGCTGCAACTCCCGTGCCGCCGCAGTTTCCCGACTCCGTGGGTGGCGTTCACGAAAATTGTCGGACTCAGCGCGCTCTTTCCCGGTTCATCCCTCTTCGGTAAGTATAATCTTACGTATCTTGATCCCAGTCAATCGTACGAAGTCGATGCAATCAGCGGTTCATTCATGTTCGTCCGAAGAGATGTGTTTGAACGGGCCAAAGGTTTTGACGAAGAGTTTTTCATGTACGGAGAAGATCTCGATCTGTGCTACCGTGTTCAGCAATCGGGAGCGAAGGTGTATTACGTTGCCGATACGCAGATTATCCACTACAAAGGGCAGAGCGCGCGGCGTAGCGATATCGACGAGCTGAAGTTGTTTTATGAAGCGATGCGTCTGTTTGTTCATAAACATTTCCGGCGCGGTTTTTTTTCCGATGGCGTATTGCCGTTCGGGATTGCAGTCCGTGAAGGGGTGGCGTTTGCAGCCAAGGCGCTTCGGCCCTTGCGGGCGGCGATGATCGATTTTCTGATTGTGGATTGCGCGGTGTTGATTGCGGAGATGATTTGGCTTGGCGGAATATTCCGCATTCCCGCCTACGGCTACCCAATCATGCTTACAGTTCCCTGGCTTATCATCGCGGCGACGCTCTATTCGACGGGGGTATATACAACCCGCAAACATTCACTCTCACGCGTGGCCAGCGGCGTGCTGCTCGGATATATTATCATTTCGGCGCTCGTATTTTTCTTCAAACAGTACGGGTTCAGCCGCGCGGTGATGATTATTTCCGGTGCGATTAATATTGTTGCCTTGCCGGGCTGGCGGCTCGCCGTGCAATCGTTCTCAAAATCGCCGGAGCAGCGCAAGCAATCGCTTTTTGGACGCCGCACGCTGATTGTCGGCACGGATTCGCCTGGTCAGGAAGTGCTTCAGAAACTGCGCGCGCGCATGGGAGACGGGTATTACGTGATCGGGTTTATTGATGCAGATCAGCAGCGGGTGGGCGAAAAAGTGGCCGGGGTTGAAATTCTCGGAAGTATTGACAATATTAGTAAAATAGTTCAGGAGCAAAGGGCCTCCGAGGTCATATTTTCCTCGAATATCCTCTCGTATGCAGAAATTCTCTCCGTTATTGCGAAAACCCGCAACCGCGAAGTGAATTACCGGCTCGTGCCGAACAGCCTGGAAGTGATAATCGGCAAAACGCATATCGATGAGCTTGGCGATATTCCGTTCGTCAATATCGAGTATAACCTCCACCGCCCGATGCACATCGTAACAAAACGCGCGTTCGATCTTGTCATCTCCGGTCTCTTTCTGCTTACGGTCTATCCGGTTGTATATCTCTCCCGTCCGGAGGAGAACCGGCGCGGCAGATTTACGCGTGCTGTCCTGAAACTTCCCCGCGTTTTTACGGGTGAGTTAAGTCTCGTCGGCCCGGCGGTGTATGCGGTATCCCTTTCGCACAACGGCACCCAGAAGGCCTCGGCATCGTGGGGAAAATTCGGAGTGACAGGCCTGGTACAGATCAATGCGCACGACGACCTGATGCCCGATGAAATTGAAAAATATAATTTATATTATGCCAAGAACCAATCGCTCTGGCTGGACATTGAAATCTTGCTTAAATCGTTTCTCCTCTTGAGTCGATAGGAATGGCGAAAAACGTACTGGACTTTGAAAAACCTATTGTCGAACTCGAGCAAAAACTCGAGGAGATGCGGAGATATTCCGAAGGTCTCGATCTGAACGGCGAACTGAAACAACTCGAAGAACAAGTAGAACAGCTTCGCGAGAGCGTCTATACCAAATTGACGCGCTGGCAGAAGGTGCAGCTTGCCCGCCATCCCGACCGGCCGTACACGCTCGATTACATCGCGTTGATGATGACCGATTTTATGGAGCTTCACGGCGACCGGAGTTTCCGCGACGATAAAGCGATTATCGGCGGATTCGCCAAGCTCGGCGATGACAGCGTGATGGTGATCGGCCACCAGAAGGGGAGAGATACCAAAGGCAACATTTACCGCAATTTCGGTATGCCGAATCCGGAAGGCTACCGGAAGGCGTTGCGGCTGATGAAACTTGCTGCGAAGTTCGGTAAACCCGTTGTTACGCTGATCGATACCCCCGGCGCATTCCCGGGCTTG
>DATGFY010000151.1:0-3840 GCA_035308785.1 Bacteroidota bacterium
TACGAAAGTGCGATAGTAATAAGAAGAGAAGATACCGAGAATTTACGGTTTAGTCAACAGTGGAAATAATACAACATTGGGTATTGCATTACGGCTACGCGGGCATTTTCATGCTCCTCGTGCTCGGGATCGTTGGATTGCCCATACCTGATGAGACGTTGCTGACGTTCGCGGGATATCTTATTTTTCGAAAACATTTGTCTTTTGCACCCACTCTGTTATCGGCGTTCGTCGGGAGCATGTGCGGGATTTCGATTAGCTACGCGCTTGGAAAAGGATTGGGATTTTTGCTGCTTCACAAGTATGGAAAGTATCTCCATATTCATCCGGAACAACTTGAAAGGATCTCTGCCTGGTTTGCGCGGTTCGGGAAGTGGAGCTTGCCGGTTGGGTATTTTGTCCCGGGTGTCCGCCATCTGACGGCATATTTAGCCGGCGCATCGGAATTGCCGTTTCCGGTATTTGCATTGTTCGCTTATACCGGCGGTTTGTTTTGGTCGCTCACGTTTATCCTTTTGGGATACTCACTCGGCAATCAATGGGACACAGTCCTGAACAAGTTTGAAGATCATTTTCTCCCTGCGCTTGCCGCTATCATCGCTGTTCAAATTCTTCTATTCTTATTCAAGCAGCGACTATTTAGAAAGTAGCATTTCTCCTTTTACTTTTCCGCTTCATTCTGGCTGCGCAATAGCTCTCGCATCTTTGCAAGATGGTGATCGTCGTGTTCGCACATGAACAAGACTCAATCGATAGCTCGCATCGATTGATTGAGGCGCGGATGAACCGCTCTTCGCGTTATTTCATCTTCGGAGAAATGTTCAAGCACCCCAGCGAGATGGATTCTCGCGGCTCTGAAATCCACCAGCAGCTCGCGGATCGCTCTTGAATTATGATGCGCTTCCTCCGTCTTGCGGTTCCGGAGGTCAGCGACAGATAACGTGGGTAAAGATTGTTGGTAATCCTTCGCTCGCATCTCTCCAAGCTCCTCCAAATCGTACAAATGTCCGACATGCTCCTGCATCGACCATTTTCCGCCTGGCTTTGCAGTCAAAATCACGGGAGAGATGTCCCTAACCATTTCTTCGATGCGTGCCGGAGTGCCGCGAAAGCGTTCGAGCAAGCACGGATAGATTCCGGTTGGATAATCGAGGGTGAATTTTCGTTCGAACCATGGAATTTGCTTTATCATAAGACCTGTCTGGATGGAACTTGCGAATGTTGTACTCTGAAAATGTAGAATATTCATGCGAGAAACTCAAACCGGTGAAGCGCAGCAGGGCGGTCGTATTTCAAGTTCACGAGAGATTCCATATATTGTTTCTGTAAATGTACGATTCTGCTAAAATAAAATATAAACATACGCTTGCGCACGCTCTTTTTTGGGTGTTCGTTGTAGTCGCCAATCCGACTTTCTGCCGCAGTCAGCAATTACCGCCGCGTTTTGAACATCTTTCGGTGAATGATGGCTTGTCCCAATCGACAGTGTTGTGCATAACGCAAGATCATAAGGGGTTCATGTGGTTTGGCACAGCGGATGGGTTGAATAAGTACGATGGGTACGGAATGACTGTCTATCGCCATGACGATCAAGACAGCACTACTCTCACCAACAGCGTGGTCAGAGTTGTTTTTGAAGACCATGAGGGAACTCTTTGGGTGGGTACTGACGCGGGACTCAATCGACTCGATCGTGAGCAGGGCAAATTTTCAAGATTTGGGAATGATGCACGAATCCATTTTTACATCGGAACACTCCAAACGATCGACGAGATGGATGGCGCATTGTGGGTGGGTGGTAGTTCGGGTTTGTACCGTTTAGTGAGATCGACCGGTACGCTAACCCGCTATCCGTATTCAAACGATCCCCAGGGAGTGTATTCGAACTCTATCACCGCCACATGCCGTTATCAATCGGGCCGTCTGCTCGTTGGATCGATGGATGGTCTCAAAACTATTGATACAATCAATACCACGATTAACGACGTTCATCTTCCGAAAGAAGCATCGAGCTTGGCCCACGGCAAAATCTTGAGCCTTTTCCGGGATCGTCTCGGAGAGTACTGGGTTAGTACGGCCAATTTTGGCGTGTGGAGGTTTGATAGTACATTTCAGCATGGTCAGCGATGCGATGTGGATCCGAACGAAGAGCGTTTGCGAAGCCTTACCATAAAGACCATCAACGAGGACGGGGAAGGCCGACTGTGGCTTGGTTCGTATGCGCGAGGATTCTATGTTTACGACCGAGATGTGAACACATTCATGAATTATCGGCATGATGTCCGGAATCCATCGAGCCTGGGATTTGACCTCGTTCTTGTTACGTACCGGGGCGCCTCCGGGATGTTCTGGGTAGGGACCGATGGCGGAGGAGTGAACATCCTCAAGCCGTACGCGAAGCCGTTCCTTGTATATCGGAACGACCCGCTCGATCCGAATAGTTTGAATTGCGATGTTGTAAAACCTATTACCGAGGATCGGAACGGAATGGTGTGGGTAGGGACGGTCGGGGGCGGATTAAATCGGCTTGACCGATTGAAGAATCAATGGACTCACTTTCAACATAACCCATCGGATCCTAACTCGCTATCCTCGAACATCGTTACGGCGTTATGTCCGGGACCGCGCGGAGGGTTTTGGATAGGGATGCCGACCCAACTGGATTTTCTGCCGCCCCGCAAGTCAAGTTTTACACATGTGCATCTCCGCGGCGGGGATTCGTTGGCCTGGACCAACACTCAATGTCTCTTCTTTCAGGATTCCTCACACCTTTGGATTGGGGCGGCGACCGGAGTGGCGATTCTCGATTTACGGCAGAATAGTTCGGCGGCGATTCCTTTTCGTACACCGGGAGGAAGTACTGCGAGCATTTATACGATCGAACGTACCGCAGATGGATCGATCTGGCTAGGGGGAGAAGGGGTAGGGCTTGCCCGGTACGACTCAAAGCTCGATCGAATTGTTTTTGTTAACCACCTTTCTGAACCTGCCGCTTCAATCCGTTGTATCCATGAGGCAAGAGATCATGTTTTGTGGATCGGAACTGAGCAAGGGTTGGTGAAATTCAATCCGAGATCAGCGATCGTTTCATGGTTTGGAAAAGAGGAAGGACTTGCGAACGAATTTATCTATGGTATTCTTGAGGATAGGCAAGGCAACCTTTGGCTAAGCACAAATAAGGGCTTATCGCGGTTCACCGAAAAAAGTCCGCCCGGATCTCAATTCAAAAATTATGATGTCTCCGATGGCCTGCAGGGCAACGAGTTCGATACGGGCGCCTTCTTTGAGAGCGAGGGCGGAGAAATGTTGTTCGGAGGCGTCAACGGATTTAATATTTTCCACCCCGACTCCATCAAGGACAATCCTTTCCGACCGCAAGTTGTCATCACGAACATCCGCAAATTCGAAGAGAGCATCGCTAACGAAGGGACGTTAGAGCGGTCGAGTTCTTTCAAAACACTTTTTAAAGAAAATGTCATAACATTTGATTTTGTGGCGCTGGAATATACTAATCCGACGAAGAACCGGTATGCCTACATGATGCAGAATTTCGATAAGGAATGGGTTGATGCGGGCACCCAGCGATTTGCTCGGTACACTAATCTCGATCCCGGAGAGTATATCTTCCGGGTCAAGGCAACAAATAATGATGGCGTTTGGAATGAAGGAGGCGCTTCGGTTGTCCTCGTCGTCGTCCCGCCGTATTGGCGCACCTGGTGGTTCATGACCGCAGCCGGTATTCTGGTGTTTTCGACAATCGTTGGCACGGTCCGTGTGTTTTCGTGGCGGAAACTTCAACGCGAATTACGGCGATTGGAAGCCGAGCAAGCGTTGCTTAAT
>DATGFY010000152.1:0-4380 GCA_035308785.1 Bacteroidota bacterium
CAGTGTGAGGAACGCTGCGATATCATCCACGGCAATGCGGTAGATTTTGTGCGCAAGACGGGAGAAACGTTCGATCTGATCTTTGCCGACCCGCCCTACGCCAATACGGAAACGGCGGACCTACCGGCACAGATCTTCGGACGGAAGTTGCTCAAGAAGCACGGATTTCTTATTATTGAACATACGAAACACACCACATTCCCTGAATCCGCGCTGTATGCCATTGAATCCCAAAAGAAATTTGGGAACACGATCGTTACATTTTTCCAGGTGAAACCGTGAAACGCATCGCTCTCTATCCCGGCACGTTCGATCCGGTCACGCTCGGCCATCTTGACGTCGCCTACCGTGCAGCGGAAATATTCGACAAAGTGATCATTTCGGTTGCGATCGATTCGACGAAGAGGCCGATGTTTTCGGTCGAAGACCGCGTCGAGATGATCGAAGGCGCCGTAAAAGGGCATCGCAATCTAGTTGTCGAACGCTTTGAAGGGCTTCTAGTTGAGTACGCTAAGAAGAAGAAAGCGACTGCAATCGTCCGCGGTTTGCGTGCCGTGTCCGATTTCGAATTCGAGTTCCAAATGGCGCTGATGAACCGGAAACTTGCCGACAAAATCGCCACTGTGTTCCTGATGCCCCACGAAAAATACACCTATCTCAATTCTACGATTGTGCGGGAGATTTCCCGCCTCGGCGGCGATGTCTCGGAGTTTGTGCCGCCGAATGTACGCAAGGCAATGGCGTTGAAAAGGAAGGGAAACAGGTAATGCTCTCTCTACAATTTGTCACCCTGAGCGCAGCGAAGGGTCTCCCACGGTTGTCAGATCGAGAAGTTCAGTGGTTGACTAGCATTTTAGTTTGAAGGACTGATCCCATGCTTTCGCTTTCGAAAAAAATCCAAGAGATGGAAGAGTCGCAGACGCTGGCCCTTACGGCCCAGGCGGCGAAGCTCAAGAAATCCGGCGTCGATATCTGCTCGCTTACCGCCGGCGAACCCGATTTCCCCACGCCGATGCGTATTAAACAAGCGGGCATCAAGGCAATCGAATCCGATTTTTCACATTACACCGCCAACAACGGCACCGAGGAATTGCGCGGCGCAATCGCCCAAAAGTTCAAACGCGATAATGACCTCGAGTTTGCTCCATCGCAAATTTTGGTATCCTGCGGAGCGAAACATTCCGTCTATAACGCACTTCAGGCAATTTGTAATGAAGGCGATCAGGTTATCGTTTTCGCTCCGTACTGGGTAAGCTACACCGAGATCACGAAGCTTGTCGGTGCGGTGCCGGTTGTACTGCCCTCCACGCAGGAATCGCAATTTAAGGTGACGGCAAAGCAGCTTCGTTCGGGAATTACCACCAAAACAAAGGCGCTGATTTTCAACTCTCCGTGCAACCCAACGGGCACTGTTTATACGCGCGAGGAGATCGAAGCGATTGCTGAAGTTGTCCGCGAATCCGGCATCTACGTTATCTCCGATGAGATTTATGAGAAGATTATGTACGACGGCTTGACGCATTTCAGCATCGGGAGCATACCGGCGATCAAGGATCAGGTCATTACGATTAACGGCATTTCGAAATCGTACGCGATGACCGGCTGGCGAATAGGATACATGGGCGCGATGCAGCCGATTATCGATGCGGCGGGCAAAGTGCAGAGCCAGGTGACCTCGAACCCGACCTCCATATCACAAAAGGCTGCCTTTGAAGCGCTATCGAAAGTTACCGATGAAGTACAAACGATGGCCGCAGAGTTTAAGCAGCGCCGCGATTACATGGTGAGCGAGTTTCAAAAGATTCCCGGCCTCTGCATCGTCGAGCCCAAAGGCGCATTCTACCTTTTCCCTTCGGTCGAAAATTTTGTCGGCAAGAAATTCGGTTCGACCGTTATCACCGATGACACCGCAATGGCGAAATATCTTCTCGATGAAGAGCGCCTCGCTGTTGTGCCCGGGGATGCATTCGGCATGAAAAACCACTTACGCATATCTTACGCGTGCCCTCAGAAAGAACTTGAGCGGGGGGTGGAGCGGTTGAAGAGGGGATTGGGGAAGTTAATCTGACCGTCATGCCGAACTCGTTTCGGCATCTGCGTGGAATTAGACCCTGAAACAATCCGCCACAGGCGGACAGGGTGACGATCTTTTTTTATAGAGAAATTTTCAAGAATCTTATATGCCCATCTACGCCTACCGCTGTAAAAACTGCGGACATGAATTTGATAAGTTGGAAAAGATCTCCTCCGAGGCATTAACAAAATGCCCGAAGTGCGGGAAAGATACGCTCGTGCGTTTGATCGAGGGCGGCGGCGGACTGGTCTTTAAGGGAAGCGGGTTTTACCTCACCGATTACAAGAAATCGAAAACGAGCGAGGCGTCGCAGCCATCCTCGAAGAAGAACGATTCTAAGTCAGAAGGGAAGTCTGAAGCGAAATCTGAATCTAAATCTGAGTCCAAGTCAGAATCGAAATCAGAATCGTCGTCGGAATCTAAGTCGTCGGAGAAACCGGCTTCGAAGTCATCCGGTGACAAGAAGGACTAAAAAGATAGGTGCCGAAACGATCCGCCCGAGGCGGAAGGTATGACTGGAGAAGAAAAGAACTCTGGATTCCCGCGTTCGCGGGAATGACACATAAGCAAAAAAGGGTGCTGGGAAATCAGCACCTTTTTTTTGACTTGATTTGTGGACGCGTTGCCGCGTTGTGCGGTTGCGAACCGCACTCTACACTCACTTTCAGAAAATTTCTCTTGACATTGTACCCTAAATGTATTATATTAATATGGGGGGTGAAGGATTGAGCGGGAGGTTGTAGGGGGGTGCAATTTCGGCGGCGTTAACTGATTGAGACTCAGAGAGTTATGCTGATTGCACCCTTAAATATGGGCGAATTTTACAAGAAAAATCGAAGCTAAATGTTTGATAATGAAAAGTTTACAAGTTAAGAAAAAAAGGAATCTTTTTTTTGTGGGGGGGTTAGAGGGGTTAAATAGTTGTTTGGAATGATTTTAGGGCGGGCGAAATGTGGCGAAATTTTATAGAGGAGGTCGGGATTTTGTGATCTCATCGGTGCCGAATGGTTAATCTAAAGAAACGACGCTGTCCGCCGCGGGCTCCACGCCCGCGTGGTGCGGTTGCGAACCGCACTCTACGCTTACTCCTCTAACGTAGAAATATCTCCTTCAGATAATCCGAGTGCACGGGCTTTGAGAACGCGGCGCATAATCTTTCCGGAACGGGTTTTTGGCAGCTTGTCGAGGATCGTAATCTTTTCCGGTTTTGCAATGGGGCCAAGATGTTTGCTGACGTGCTGAATCAGTTCAGCCGTTAAGGTGTCCGATGCCGAATTACCGGCGCGCAATATGCAATAGGCGTGAATCGCCTGGCCTTTTACCTCGTGCGGCACGCCGATGACGGCTGCTTCCGCAACAGCGGGATGGCTAACTAAAGCGCTCTCGACTTCAGCAGTGCCGAGGCGATAACCGGAAATCTTTATGACATCATCTACGCGGCCGATCACCCAGAAGTATCCGTCCTTATCGCGCTTCGCCGAATCGCCGGTGAGGTATCTGCCGGGGTATTTCGACCAGTATTGGCTGACGTACCTATCGGGATCTTTATACACCGTCCGCAGCATTGCGGGCCACGGTTTTTTTAGAACAAGGTAACCCTCTTCGCCATCGGGCACCGGCTCGCCTGCGTCGTTGACGACCTCTGCCTCTTGCCCGAAGAATGGGCGCGTGCCGGAACCCGGCTTTAGTGGAACGACGGGCGTCGGGGTGATCATGAACATTCCGGTTTCCGTTTGCCACCACGTATCCATAATCGGGCAGCGCTCGTTTCCGATTACGCGGTGATACCATTTCCATGCTTCAGGATTGATCGGCTCGCCAACCGAGCCAAGGAGTCGCAGAGAAGAAAGATCGCGCTTCTTGGGCCACAATTCGCCATAGCGCATCAACCCGCGAATCGCCGTGGGGGCTGTATAGAAAACCGTGATGCCGTATTTTTCTATCAGCGACCACCACCGGTCTGGGTAGGGGAACGTTGGCGCGCCTTCGTACATGAACGACGTGGCGCCCATAATCATCGGAGCATAGACGATGTACGAGTGCCCCGTGACCCATCCCGGATCTGCAGCGCACCACCAACGGTCTTGATCGTTGAGATCGAACACATACTTCAAGGTCGAATAGACGCCAACCATATATCCGCCGTGCGTGTGGAGGATAGCTTTCGGTTTGCCGGTCGTACCGGAGGTATAGAGGATATAGAGGGGGTCTTCGGCATCCATTACTTCGGTTGCGCATTTGGCATTGGCGATCGGCAGCTTCATCAGATCTTGATAGTAATAATCTCTGCCCGCTTCCATCTTAAT
>DATGFY010000153.1:0-3481 GCA_035308785.1 Bacteroidota bacterium
TTGATATAGGTAAGTATGAGAATTATCGAAATCGCGAGCGCCTGAGCTGCGGAGATCTTTAAGCCGAAGATTGTCATAAGCACATCGGATTCGCCAAGAGCCGGCACCAGGACCGACGCAAACTTCGCGAAGGCGACCGCTACTGCTGCAATCGTACCGGTCTGGATTACCAGAAAAAGTGTCCAGCCGTACAAAAAACCCACGAGGGGATTATATGCCTCGCGGAGATAAACGTACTGGCCGCCGGCTGAAGGCATCATACCCGCAAGTTCGCCGTAACTGAGCGCTCCAACAAGGGTCATGAATCCCGTGATGAGCCAAACGAGGAGGAGCAGACCGGTGGAGCCGACGGTGCGGCTGATATCTGCGCTGACGATGAATATTCCAGAGCCGATCATCGAGCCGATGACGATCATCGTCGATGAGAGCAGGCCTATCTCTCGTTTGAATTCGCGAGGTGCGGTAGGGTTCAGTTCAACGTTGGATGCCATAGAAATACCTTCTAGGATGTCGGGATGAACTTATGAGAATTGTAACGGAACCATGCACAGGTTCAATAAAAAAATCCCCTCCACCGGGATTAAACAATGGAGGGGATAAATGATTCTGAGGTGGCCGTTTATGCAGTTCCTTCGGCTCGAGCTTTTGCCATCACGCTGTGCTTACGGCTGTAGCTAAAATAGATAATGAAGCCAATAAGCAGCCAGACGATAAGCCTAGCCCAGTTAGCCCAGCCGAGGCCGTAGATCATCGAGAGGCATACCACGATACCGAGAATCGGCACAAGGGGAACCATGGGAGTCCGGAACGCGCGTTTCGCATCGGGATTAGTTTTGCGCATCACAATGACTCCTGCGCTTACCAACACGAACGCGAACAATGTTCCAATGCTCGTCATATCTCCAACGATGTCGCCGGGAATGAAGGAAGCGAACAATCCGACGAACACAAAGAAGAGCATGTTCGATTTATACGGTGTGCGGTATTTCGGATGAACGGCGGAGAAAGCTTTCGGGACAAGGCCGTCTTTGCTCATCGAGTAAAACACGCGCGATTGCCCCATTAACATCACGAGAATGACCGATGAGAAACCGCCAAGAATAGCTACGGTGACAAAATTTGAGAGCCATCCGAAGCCGGGCATGTAGGTCGAAATAGCGGCAGCTACCGACGCTTCCTTCCCTGCGTGGCGGAAGAAATCCACCGGCGCTAATCCCGTGAGCACGTGAGCGAAAAGAATATAGAGGACGGTGCAGACAGCAAGCGAACCGAGGATGCCGATCGGCATATCCTTTCCCGGGTTCTTGGTTTCCTGAGCTGCAGTCGATACCGCATCGAATCCTATGAATGCGAAGAAGACAACTCCCGCCGCGCCGAGCAACCCGACTAATCCGCCAAAATGATGATCGACCCCTTGGGCATCGACATATATCGTGGCATCGGGAATATACGGCGTGTGATACGCGGGGTTCATGTAGCTCCAACCGAAGAAGATTATCAGCAGAACGATCGCAACTTTTGCTACCACGATAACACCATTCACGATTGCGGATTCTTTGGTTCCTCGAATGAGGAGCATCGTAAGAAGGAAAATGATGAAGAGCGCGGGGATATTCATGATACCGTGCACTGTCGCCCCGGTCATCGCATTGGTCGCAGAATCCATCGGAGAATGAGACCATTCGTATGGAATTGATCCTCCGAAGATATTCAACAAGCGATTAAGATACTCGCTCCATGCAATTGCGACGGTAGCCGCGCCAAGAGCGTATTCGAGAACCAAATCCCATCCAATGATCCATGCCACCAGCTCTCCGAGCGTTGCATACGAGTAGGTGTATGCGCTACCGGCAATCGGGATCATCGATGCAAGTTCTGCATAACAAAGTCCCGCGAAGAGGCAGCCAAACCCCGCTATGACAAATCCTATGGTAACGCCGGATCCGGCATTCTGCGCCGCCGCCGCCGCAGTACGGACGAACAGACCCGCGCCGATGATAGCGCCGATACCTAAGAGGATAAGATTGACCGGGCCGAGCGTTCGTTTGAGGCTGTGCTCGCCGGTTTCCTGCGCTTCGGCAAGCAACCTATTCAGCGGTTTGGTAGCAAAGAGCGGATTACCCATCGATGATTTCTCCTGATCTGATTGCGAAATTCAGTGACTTGAAAACCTGTTTATTGCCCGTTGCATAATTCAATGAAAGTAACAAAAAAAAGGGCAATAACCAAGACCTAAGGTGAAATTGCTTCTTTCAGCCTAAAAGTAAACCACCCCCATCAATTTGGCATTTAGCCTGCGGAGATGATAAATTGGCCCGCCACAATAGCAACAACAGCATACTGTACAATTTTAGCCATCTTAAGATTCTTTGCTTTAAGATTATGCCATAGGTAGGCCAATCCATACATCGCCAGAACGAGCGCAACATACAATCCAAAACATTGAGTGTAGCTCAAGTCTTGCGGAAATAAATGGCTGTAACTATACATTAGTGAGTGGCCATAAACGATAACGAGGTGGACGGTATAAACCAAGAGAGATTCCATACCAAATAAGAGAAGCAGTGAATTGTCGTTGCGGGCCTTTATTTCCGTTTTTTCTATCCGCCAGAGGAGAGCTCCGATGATGATGATTAGCGCCAAACGAACAAGGAAAAATTGCGGGCTATCGATCCAGAAATTGCCGTGGGAATAGATTCGGAAGGGCAGCCATTCGGCGACCAACGATACGACAATCACAATGAGGGAGGTTCCAATCGCAATTTGGATAGCTTTGTCCTTCTTGGCTTGATCTATCTCCATGAATGCCCATCCCGCAAGTATCCCTGCCATAAGAAATGCCGACCAGGGGAGCATCGGAAATTGAGAATCGTACGCGTGAGAGAAATACGCCCGGAACCACATTGGAAGGTTCGGATAGTGCGATTGGTTTACTGCCGGGGCGAGGAAGATCGCAATGACGGTGAGAATCGACACTGTAGCGAGAAATACGCGATCATTCCGGATGGATACGAACAGCGCCAACGCTCCGAGCAAGGTAATCGCGATGACCTGCAAAATATCCACCTGAAAAAACGAGGTCCACGACTGCGCATCCTGGACATTAAGCATTTGTCGAAGCGAAAATATCGGAACGTGGAGAGAATAGGCCACCATCAGGATGAAGAGCAGGCGTCGAACATAACTCCAGAACGACGGTTTTAACGACAGGTAATCGGCTCTCTTGCGGCGGACAGAAATCGCAAAGGCGACTCCTGCACAAAACAAAAACGAAGGGGCGACTAATCCATTGAGGAAATTAACATAGGCGAAGAAGTGACTTCCGCGGTCGGGCCGGTTAAGCAAAGCATTGTAGGTGTGCGTTTCAATCATCACCAGCACGGCGAGGCCGCGCAGACGATCGATAAAGGCGAATCGGGGTGACGAATGTTTGGCGGGGGACGGAGCCGGTAGGACGGGCGGCACGCGCGAGGTCTATTTT
>DATGFY010000154.1:0-8561 GCA_035308785.1 Bacteroidota bacterium
TTGGCGAGCGCTTCTTCCGGCGTTTGGTCCGCGCCCGTGCCTTCGCTCTTCGTAAAATACATTGCCGTGCCATAGACTAACAGCAGGGTGAATTCGATGCCAAGCGCGACATACACCACCTCTGTCGGCAAAATCCCGAGCGAACGCAAACCGACCGCCACCACAAGGAATCCCGCCGCGCCGACGACAAATCCCTGGATGTTGTTCTTGTACATCTTGATGAACCGGTCTTGCATGAACTGCGTGAAACCCTTGACGAATCCCTTCTTGCTGATATCGGACATGAACTCGTACCGGATCGGTTTTCCCTCTTCGTCTTCAACAACGAAAATCGTGGCGAACATGAGGATCAAGCCGGGTGATGCCAGCACCACGATCGGAATAAAGAAGATGAACTTGATGAGCTTAAAGAGTGAGTGCATAAGGGGTTTTCCTTAGGTGGTAAAAAGCGTGCAAACGAGTGGACTGCGCATCTTCGCGATCAGAATGCGAAGCGGATGCGCGGGGAAATCATGAAAAAGTTCGGCTGCTCCCACGGGAGCGGCTGACGCACAACCGGAAGGTTATACTTTACATCGACATAAAAGAAGTTCTGCAGCAATTCAATCCATGCCGCAAGGTAGAGATTCTCCGAGTAAATCTGCGCGGTGATGCCGTAGGTCCGCATTCCCTGCCGCAAATAATCGATACGGAACACCGGGCTGTAATAATCGAACCGGTCGGTGGTGGTGACGCTCAGGTTCGGCTGCACCATGCCCCGATCGATCTGGTGGTAGCCGAAACCGACTTTCATCGTCAGGAAATTTTCGTTATCGATCACAAAAATCCGGCGCGAGTACAATACCTGCGCCATGGCGTGCACAAAATAGACATTGTTATCGTTGGTAAACGAATCAATCGAATCTTTCTTGTTCAGCGTTTCCGTCACAAAATGCATCGAGACGTTTCCTTCACCGATCTTCATGTGATACTCGATCGCAAATCCGGTGCCTCCGTTAAGCCTTCGTCCAAGGATGTTTACCGGTCCGGCGATATTGTTGTCGCCCAGCCCCACATTCAGCGGCAGCACAACGCCGAGTTTCAACTGATCGATAATTGCAAGCATCTCCGCTTCGCCGCCCGACCAAAACGGGTAGCCGATGTCATCTAATCCGACTCGGACTTCGCCGCCCCACCCGCCGGATGAAAGTACTTTTGCCCCAAAGAGCGATCCTTCCACAAAAATACTTTGCGCCACCGGATTTATCGGATCGACGCGCTTGGCGCGGACTTCCGGCGGATCGACTGCAGAGAGGGGGTAGTTGGAAGCGAGTATGGTTCGTTGCAAACTATCGGCCACGTAGAGGCGCACTTCTTCGCGTCCGAAGATGCTCCCGCCCATTTCCACGCGAACGATTTCGCTCTTGGAGGGGTTCGAGGTAACGACCAAATCGCTATCGCGTGAAGGAAATTTGTACCGGTTCCGGAACGTTTTATACATCCGCTGCTTCAGATCTTCATCGCGCACAACCCACGAAGGGTAGTGGGCCAGATAGACGCTATCCACCACGTTGAGCGAGGCGAGAATGCGCTGCAGCATCGACCGGTCTGCGCGCTTTTCCTGCAATTGTGTCCACAATTTCCTTGCTGCATTCACAGCGGCAGTATCGACCGGTTTGGGTGGCTGTTGCTGTTGTTGAACCGTCGAACTTCCTTTTGTTGTGTCCGCGCGCGTTGTGTCGGTCTGCGTCTGCGCTCTCAGCGTAGCCAGAGAAAAGAGAGTAGAGAGAAGAAAGATGAAAAACATGGAAAATGGAACATGGAAAATGGAAAACAACTGTCTTCCGTTCTTCCTCTTCACTCGCGATATGTTCGTAATACATTGCATTAAAAACCAACGGTCATTTCGACGCAAGCCGCATCCGATTTTCCATCTTTCCTCCGCCTGCGGCGGATTCCATGTTCCATAATCTTTTAGAACTCCCAATGGAATATCGGTGAAAGAATGATGAAATCGGAAGTTTCCCATGGCCGCAAATCGCGCGATACGATCCGCTCGTATTTAATGTTGATAGTAAGAACATGGGGAATCACCTCAAGCCACGCTGTGGTGAGGAGAGTAAAATCGAAGAATTGGAAGCTCGCGCCGTAACTGCCTTCGGCAACCGAATGGAGATAATCGATCTTCACGTAATAGCTGTTGTACGTATTTTCGCCAAGCTGAACAATTGCCCCTGTCGAATTGGGAGGATTGAGCATCGAGTGCTGCATCTGATCGTACCCGCCGCCAAGCTTGATGCGGAAATAATTTTCGGCGTTGACTGAAAAGCCGAACGAAAACCACGCCTGAAGAATCTGCGAGATCGAATAGAAGCTCGAAGGATTCGTCAACGAACCGAGATCGTTGCTGGTGAGCCGCGTCGCGGAGTAATATCCGCCAACCGACCCCGCATCGAACATGCCGACGATGCCGCTTGTGCCGTTCAACAATCGTTCCCGGACGGAGAAGAGCGGAAACGTTGCCCCGCCGTGCAATCCTGCGGTCATCGGCAATTCAAATCCGGCTTTAAACGTCTTGTAGGTCGCGAGGAATGCAGTCTTGCCCGAAGCCCAGAAGGGCAGGCCAATTTCGTCGTTGCCGATTTTCATCTCCGCTCCCCAGTTAGGGCCGATTCTGGCGCTCAAACCGTAGAGCGAGATATCCACGCTGCCGTGCGGCGTCGTTGCGGAATAATATTTCGCGTTCACGAACCGGTCGTTCAGCGTATCCAGCGATACAAGCTCCGGCGCAAACGGCGTGGGAAGATGGAACGATGTATCGCGGAGCTCAACGTCTTTGGAGTAAGCGCTGCTTTCAATAACCTTTTGCAACAGAAACGGATCGGGCGACTTTTGCAGCGCGCTCTTTAATGTCATTCCTTTGAACACGCTTGTGCCGAAACGCACTTCGATCAAATCGTTCGTTTCCGTCGCAAGCACTTCGGCGTCCGTTCCTGCTTCCGACTGCATCGATGAATCGACCGCCATGAGCGTATAGAAAAGCGAATCGCGCACAACCGGATTGGTGATGCGCCATGCTTTTACTTGCGAATGGAAATACATCTTCGGATCGATCGTGGACGCTTCGAGGACGTTCTGAAGAAGCGCGATCTGTTCTGTGATGATGCTGAGAGAATCCCGGAGAACGCGCGTGGGCATGCGTTCGGGCGAAGTGAACACTTCATCGCGCGAGGTGTAGAGCGGGGCCCATTCTTCGCCGCCGGCGGCGTTGTTGGTCGGATTCTGGCTGCCGGTAAATCCGGGGGTTCCGTTTAACATTACCGTCCCCTGGTCTTTCATCGTGCCGTTCGCTTTTACGGTATCGACCGGGACAAAGAAATCGGATTCGTAATCGGAGGTATCGTCCGAACTGCTGCCGCATCCGGAAAGGAGGGACGCAAGCAAAAGCAACGCAGGCAAAAGAGAGGCGATCCGCCGGAAGGCAGATGTGAATTCCGGGCGGCGGCGGTACGCGCCGTTCGTGCGGGGAATGTGGTTCAAAGACGCTATGTTGACGTTGCTTCTAGAATGCATGTGTAAATCGTTGAAGGCGCGGCTGCCCGTTACCGCGTCTGTCCGGCTATAGTAGCGGACAGATCCTTCAAGAAAAAAATCAGAAACTCAATATATTTGATTATCCCGAAAAATCCAATACATCTGTCGTGCGGGGTAATCTCTCATTTTCAAAAAAACTGTGTCATTCCCGCATGTTTTTGGCGGGATCCGCCCGCGGCGGACAGCGCCTTTTCTATTAGACTGAGACATTCCTGCATTTGGACGCACTGTCCGCCAAAAAGCGAGAGCAAATCTTCGAATATCATTATAGATACGAACATCTCGCAATTTAGTTAATCCAAGATACGAATTAAATCGTAAAAATCCATCCATTTCATAGGTTTTTGTGGGGGCGTTGGAGGAGACGAGGAGCGGACGCAAGGGGAGAATGGCAGCCCGCAAGCATCGCTGATTTGAAGTCGGATTTCGCAGATTTCCTGCAAAATCCTCATGGCTATTTCCCGTGTGTCCTGCGTCAAGCGGGAAGGGATATTTTTGAAGAATTTCCGCAAATCTATTGCCAGAAACGCCGTTTTTTCCTACATTTGAAAGCGCGTTTTTTGCGTCATCGCATTGCTGCGCATCATGTTGTAAGCGTTCACCGGATAATTCACAAAATTATTTTCCCAACGCGAATTGATACAGCGCTAAGAACCCAGTAACTATTCCACGTCGATCCATTCCACTCTCCGCCGATATGTCCGCGCTTTCGCATCCGTACGTTACGTTCAACCGCGAAATTATTCCGTCGCCCTCAAATTTTTTTTCTCCCAAAACGGGCATATCGTGCAAAACGATTTTTTCCGCTAGTCATTATTTGTTAACTAGTCATTGCGAGGCGCACCCGGGACTTGCCCGCCGTAGGAGGGCGAAGTCGGCGGGGCAACGCGGCAATCCCGCGACAGTCTGCAAAATCACCGAAGCTCGCATCATCCCCAGTTTTTTCAAATCCGAAATCGCAAATCCGAATTCCGATATTCTATCGTTTAGCAATAACTCAAATCCATAAATAATTCACGAGGATCATTTATGAAACCAATCACATCGACAACAGGCGGCTATTACTCCACGAAAGAGCTTGCACAGCTTTTTCATGCCGATGAATCGACCATCAAGCGGTGGGCGAACAGGAGTAAACTGAAATGTTTCAAAACGCCGGGAGGGCATCGGAAGTTTACCTCCGAGCATATCCTGGAATTCATCCGCACCTATCACTACGAACTCGACGCGCAGGTGAACCGCGTTGCCGCGAGCTGGGATGTTGCCCCGCCCGAAAAATCGCCCGGGGTACCGGCAGAGGCAGTATCGACGCCCGCTGCACCCGCTGCAATGGAAGAATTATTTCTCGCCCTGGCGCGGAAGAGCGATACGCCGAACCTCGTCGAGATCCTTCACCGCAGCTACCTTGCGCACGAACCGCTCGGAGCCATCTACGAACACATCGTGGGCGCCGCCGCGCGCGGGCTGGAACGATTGCAGATCTCCGGCGAAATTTCTTCCGGGGAAGAGAACCGCGCAATGCGCGCCATGATGGATGCAATCCTGCAGTTCCGTTTGCTCACCCCGCGCACGCTGCCCAACGGCAAAACCGCCATGTGCTCATCGATGACCGGCGGAGCGCAAGGCATCATGCTTCTCTGTGCGTGCCATCTGCTTGAAACGCGCGGATGGACGGTCTATTATCTCGGCCATGCGACATCGAGCGAAACGCTGATGAAGGCGGTGAAAAAATATCACCCCGATCTCGTCTGTATCCCGATCGAATACAAACCGACCCTGCATTTCACCAACGGTTCGCAGGTCGTCTATTTCGATTACTTCCACGGCGCCGCAGATGCCGTCGATTCCATCGCCAAGTTCGAAGAAGCGACGTTGTTGACTGCGTGAGACGAAAAAAGGAAAACCTGACGGAGCACGTCATTGCGAGATCAGCTTCAGCGGGTCGTGGCAATCTCATCCTCTGAATCAATAATCTTCATGGTATGAAAAAACAAATAATCATAACGGTTCACAGTTCACGGTTCACTGTTCACTAATTTTTGCTCTTTAGACGCTACATATTGTCCCTTCTCTTCCTCGCCGCGTTCGCCATAACGAGCGGCTACGGGCAAAGTGCGTCCGTTCAGTCGGGTCTGTGGAGCAATCCCGCAACGTGGGGCGGCGCGATACCCACCCCGGGGACCGACGTGACGATTTCTTCGGGCGATACCGTGTGGTTGGATGTGACCACGACGGTTGCGAACCTGACGATCGGCAACAGCGTCACCGGTGCGGCCTGGCTGTTCGATTCGGCCTCGGTCACATTGACGGTTGGCGTTGCCAACGGCGATTCCGTGGCGAACTACGGCACTTTAAAGTTGACGAAGCACAGCTCCACGCTCAAGATGGGCGCAAACACAGCCTGGGGCGATAATGGCGGCGACACGCTCTATACATGGGATCTCGGCGGGACCAACAAAACCGCCACGCTCGGCGCTTCGGTGAATGTCGTATTGTTCGGACCTGCTGTGAACACGACCACGGGACCGATTATCGACCTAGGATTTATCACATCGAATTCGGCATCAACGGTAACGTACGCCGGAACGCTCACCCAAACCGTTGCGGCGCTCAACTATGGAAAGTTGGTTTTGACCGGAACCCGCGGCGCAGACAGCATCAAGTATGCATCGAGCGGAACCATCGGCATTTCGAATACGCTGACCAATACCGCGACATTCGGCCTGGGATCTCTCGTCCTGACGGGAAGCACCGTGAATTACAACGGCGCCGGCGCGCAATCAATCACTTCGACCTCATACAATAACCTCAGCATTACCGGCACACGGACGAACGGCAGCACCATCACCGTGCCGGGACCGATCCAGGTTGCAGGGACCTTCACCGCTTCGGCGAAACTGAAAGGCGGAGGAAAATATACCGCTACCGGAACCTTCACGTACAACGGCACCGGAGCCCAAACGATTACCGCATTTTCGTACGCGAATCTTTCGATCACAACCACTGGACGCACCGGTAACGTGACCATGAGCGGTACGATCAACGTCAGCGGTTCGTTCAGTCCGAATACCGCCGATGGCCAAACGTACACGGGCGGCAAGTACGTCGTCTCCGGTACGATGAATTACAACGGCACAACAGGCCAAGCCATTGCCGCGCCCTTCATTTATAATAGTCTCACCGTGAGCGGCAACAAGGCGGCGGGCAACGTCACGTTCTCGCAGAACCAAACCGTCTCCATGACCGGAACATTCACGTTCAGCGCAACAAACTATATCTTGAAAGATAGTCTATCCACCATCCGGTTCCATGGCTCAGGCGCGCAAACAATTCCCTCATTCTATTATTACAACTTGAAAAGCGATTCAAGTGGATCGCGCACCCTCCCCAACGGCGGGAATATCGAGATCCAGGGCGTCTTTACGCCGGGCACAAACACCTACCCCGCCACGAGTTGCACTGTTCGCTATACCGGCTTAGGCCAAACGATCGCCGCGTTCAATTATTACAAGCTTGTTCTCAGCAATCACTTCTCTCAAGGTAGTTCGCAGGTGACGCTTGCCTCCGGCTCCATCGGAATATCGAGTTCCTTCGTCGACTCAATGTCGGCGACATTTACCACCATATCATCATCGAATTATATCACCACCGGGAACACGTTTAATTATAACGGCACGGCTTCCGAGACAATCACGGCATTCCATTATTATAATAACCTGGTAAGCAGTTCAACAGGCGCGCGTGTTCTCGCTTCCAGTGATACGATCGGCATTGCGGGCACGTTTACAACGGGCTCAAACACCTACACCCGCACCGGCAGCACTATCAGCTTTAATGGCAACGGCATTCAGACCATCCCGGTCTTTACGTTCAATAACTTAGTTCTCGCAACTGCGGGCATCAAGACGTTTGCCGCAGGCACCATTTCCATCCAGGGGAACGGCTCCGCCACGGGCACCGCATCGGGCGATGATTCTACGAATTCCGGCACCATCGCCTACACGGGCGCCGCCGCGCAAACGATCATCGCATCCACACCGACCCCCACGCGGTATTACACGCTGTCGTTCAACAGTACGGGCGTGAAGACGTTCACCGCCGGCATTGCAACAATTCATAACGGAATTACCAACACGGGCGGCGCAACATTTGCGGCAAACACAGGTTCGGTCGTGGACTTCTCGGGCACGGTATCCCAGGTCATTCCTGTTGGCGCCTACTATAGTCTTATCAGTGGTTCGACCGGTGCGCGCACACTCTCATCAGGAACCATTACTATCGCAGGGGCCTTCACGCGCGGTTCCAATTCCTACACAACGACGGGCAATACAATTTCCTATAACGGCACGTCCAACCAGTTTGTCACCGGGTTCAGCTATAACATCCTAACCATTGCCAACTCGGGCGGTGCAACGGCAACACTGAGCGGCAGCGATACCGTTGGGGGCAACTTCACGATTAATTCGGGCTCGGTGTTTAAAGACAGCACGTTCAGACATCACGTCGGCGGCAATTGGACCAACAGCGGGACGTTTACGGGCACAGGCTTCGTCCGGTTTACGGGCAGTACGCCAACAATTAGCGGCGCCACAAAATTCGACTCATTGACAATAGGGAATTCATCGGCTGCAGTAACAGTCGCATCAAACGATACCGCCGCTTACCTCTATGATACAACGGGCGCAACGATAACCGTTAACACGTCTGATACGATAACCGTAACCACGCCTGCCAATAGATTGGGTTCGGGAATAATCATCGGGAGTGTAACTCTTTCAGGCTCATTCTCGACGGGGAAAAACTATTCATTCGAAGGGCCATATAATTATATTCGTTTAAATACGGCAACCAGCATCGGCGGACTAAGTTCGATCACTTCAACCGTGGCTCTTACCGTTCCCTCGGATTTCCCATCGGGTAATACTCCGGTTGCTCGAACCTATACCGTTGCATTCAACGGATCGCCCGGAACGTACACCTCGACGATA
>DATGFY010000155.1:0-6041 GCA_035308785.1 Bacteroidota bacterium
GCTATTCGTACTTCGTTGGCTGTTGCATTGATGATAATCTCTTTTTTCATGGAAAGTAATTCGTCCCTTCGCGCAGCGTGGGGGGAGATCGGCATAGTAATGTTCGATCAGTCCTGTGCGCAAAAATGTTAATGTATGCCTGCAACTGCGCCCGCCGGTCCCTGCCGGGGCGAAGCTTCGGAACGAATTAGGCATAGCTCTCCATCCAAGAGCATACACTTGTGCTGCCGCGATACCTAGAATCGTTAACCAAAAGCTTGTTGCTGTTATATGTACCATTTGTAAGATTTCGTAAGAACCTTAGTTTTTACCCTCAAATGCCGTCCAAATCAAGCATCTATCCAGGTAACAGTTTAAAGATAGCAAAAATAGGATAGGATTGCAATAGGGTGGGATTCTTGGAGGTGTCATTCCCTCCACCCCAGGCGGATTGTCTGCCGAAGGAGGAATGTTTCTGGCGGGATCCGCCCGCGGCGGAAAGTGTCGTTTCTTCGAAAGGAGATCTTTAACACCGGGGCTGATTCCCTTCAATATAGGTCCAAAAAAATGAGGTCAAGCTACCCCGTGTCACACGTGATTAACTTCCTACCGTTGCTTCCTTCCGGACCTGGCGGGGTTCGGAGGCGTCACGTTGCACAGGACTTGACCTCAAGTCCAAATTACTTATTTCCGAGGGAATATCCAACGCCCCTCTCGCCTCCTTGCGGAAGCATAACCCTTTTCCTATCTTGAATCCACGGCCATATCCGAAAATCGGCATTCGAAAATCGAAAATAGTCTTGGTGCTGAAGGCCCGCCTACGGCGGGTAAAAGCGCGTTGAACCCTCTCTACCTAGCTTGCGCGCCGGACTAGATTTTGAGTCCAGCGTGATTATTGTGCTGAAGGAGGGAGTTGAACCCTCACCCGGGGTGAGCCGGACTGGATTTTGAGTCCAGCGCGTCTGCCAGTTCCGCCACTTCAGCAGTTGTTGAGCAACTGAGCGAGTTCTTCTCGCCCCTGGCCTGATTTTAAATTAGAGTCTAAATGCCCGCGATCGTCCGATTCACCCACCGAAGGAGGGTGTAGCCGGGACTTCAGCTTTTGGCAGTCTTAATATACGAAAAACCGCACATACGATGCAACGAAAATACATCGTTTCCATTTTTCTGGCATTTGTAGCCGCTTCACCTCTGTGCGCGCAAACCAAACTGCACTCGCTCAACGGCCCGCTCGGCGGAACGATTCTTTCGATGACGCATTCGGGCTACGCCTCAATTTATGCAGGAACAGCTTCTAACGGGATCTTCCATTCGACCGACGGTGGCGCGCAATGGGCGCCCTCAGGCCTCCGCGGTTACTCCATTCCCGCTCTCGCCATAGATATTTATGGCACCATTCTCGCCGCTACAACGCCTGCGAATATGTTCCGATCAACCGATGGTGGTACGACGTGGATCGAAGCCAACTCCGGAATTGCCGGTCAAATATCCACCTCTCTCCTTGCGGATGGAGCCGGCAACGTCTATGCGAGCACGCTCACTTCCGTCTTTCGTTCCACTGACGAAGGCGTAATCTGGTCGCGCTCTGCCTCCGGGCTGCCATCTGATAGGTTCCAAGGGCTTACAATCGATACGCGCGGAAATCTCTATGCGGCAACGAGCCGGTCCGGGGTTTATATCTCGACGAATTCAGGTTCTTCGTGGACTGCGGTCAACAACGGCCTTCCATCATTTGCGATCCAATCGGTTTTCGGCACATTCGAAGGTGCCGTGTATGCAGCAGTGGGGAATATCGGCATCTATAAATCGATTGATCAGGGCGCGGATTGGGCCGGAGTTGAGTATGGCAATACCTATACCGGATTTGCCCAGTACATTGGCGGCGCGTTGTACGCATACGATAACCTCTCCGATCTGGTGATTTCCACGGATTTCGGATCGTCATGGTCGGCCATCAACACCGGGACATTCCGAACGAACATTTCCTCTATCACGTTCGCGTACGACACGCTCTTGCTTGCCGGTACGCTCGGCAGCGGAGTGTATGCAACTTCGGTGTTTTCGATCGATTGGAAAAAGGTAGCTGTGCCCGCTACAACAGTTACTTCGCTCGCCTTCAATGCAGATGGAGCATTGCTTGCAGGAACATCCGACGGCTTTCAATCGAACGGCGAATGTTCTATCACCTCCGATGGCGGTTTGCATTGGATTGAATCAGGCCTACTGCAGACCACAGTGCAATCGATCTTGCTCTATCCTACCCAAGATCTCTTCGCTGCGACCTCAAACGGAGTTTTCCAATCCACCGATAACGGGGCAACGTGGGATTCGACTTTTAACGGCTTACCGCAATCGGCTTACACTTCACTAATTACTAATCTCAATACCGATATCATCGCCGGCTCCGTCAAGCACGGAGTCTTTCTGGCTAGACACGGACAAACCGGCCAGTGGCTTGGCGCGGGACTCGACACACTTACGATAAATCATCTCCTGTTGGATTCTCACGGATACGTCTTCGCCGCAACAAACCATGGAATTTATTGTTCATACAACGACAGCACACTTGCGTGGAACTTCACGGATACCACCCTTGCAGGACTGAACATCAATACCATCGTGGAGGGTCGGATCGGAGTATTATTTGCGGGCGGTGATTCGGGTATTTACAGATCGGATAATAGCGGCCTTGCGTGGGCACGCATCCTGCCCGATTCATTATCGGGGAATGACTATACTCTTCTACCCACGGGTCACGAGATATTGGCGGGAACATCGAAAGGGCTGCTGCACTCGCTTGATAGCGGCGCGACATGGAGCGCGTACGATACGATTGCTGGAGGCGCTGGAATAAAGTCTCTCCTCCTCGATCCCGATGGATTTGTGTATGTCGGAACGGCGGGCTTCGGAGTCTATAAATCGAACGCAATCTTTACGGGAGTTTCGCCAACGCAACATCCATCTCTCCCGGTTGCTTTCAGATTAGAGCAAAACTACCCCAATCCATTTAACCCAACAACCATTATCCGCTACTCGCTCCCTATGGAGTCCATGGTTCATCTAGAGATAGTCAATTTGCTCGGAGAAAAAGTCGCGGACCTAATTAACGAACGCGAATCGGCGGGAAATAAGTCTGTTCGGTTCGATGCGTCGCGATTGGCTTCGGGTGTTTATTTTTATCGCTTGAACGCGGGGACGTTCGCCAGCGTTAGGAAGTTGCTACTCATCAGGTGATCTTTCTTACGAATCAGTCCCTCTCTTTTCAAGAGAGGGATTTAGGGAGAGTTCTCAAGAGAACTACTCTACGGCTTAAGCCCTGCAACCCCTTGCACCGCCTCAAATACCTGCACCGCTGTAATCCTCTCCATGCACTCAAACGTCCCGATTGGACATTTATCCCCTCCATGAATGGTACATGGCCTGCACGAAAGCCCGTTCGTTTCAATTACGATATCGCGTTCCCCATACGGCGCAAAGCCGAAGGATGGCGATGTGGCTCCGTAGATGTCGATTACCGGCGTACGCATTGCAACGGCAAGATGAACCGGCGCGCTGTCGTTCGAGACCAACACTGCGCATCGGCGAATCAGTTCGGCGGATTGCAGAATAGATAGCTTCTTTGCGGCAGAGAACGCACCCGGCGAAGAGATTCCAGCCAGAATTTCAGCACATAATGATTCATCTGCCGCGCCGCCAATCAACGCAACGCGTAAACCTTTTTTGGCGACCATCGATGCCAATTGGGCAAATCGTTCTTTGTGCCACCGCTTGGTGTTCCACACAGTCCCGGGCGCAATGCCAATCATACGTTCAGATTGGCCAATCCCGTTCTCCCGAAGAACATCATCCACTCTTTCCTTGTCTCCGGTCGACGGATAGAGATTCGGAAGTTCCTTCTGAAAATCTTTGTGCAAGGCCGGAGAGAACTCCCGAATTCCGCGCACCAAAAAAAGATTGCGCTCGATCTCGTGGATCGATTTTTCGTAATGGACGGTTGCCGTAAAAAACATGCTGCCTGTGCTCGAATCGAAGCCGATCCGTTCCGGAATTCCCGCCAATCGCGCGACAAGCGCACTACGAAGTGAGCGGTGCGGTACAATCGCCACATCATAGCCGTTCACTCGAAGTTCCTTCGCTTTTCGGAGCAGTCCTCCCAAACCCGAATCTCGTCCACGTTTATCGAACACAATCACACCGGTTATCGCAGGATGATTGCCAAGAACTTCTGCGCATCCCGGGATCGTCATCACGTCGATCTCCGCGCTGGGTAATTCGCGTTTCAATAGTTGCACGAGCGGCAGTGTCAGGATGACATCCCCCAGGAAGGCCGTTTGTACAACCAGAAGTCTTTTAGGCGGCATGGGAAGGATTTACGGCTGCAGATACGGGCCGCAAATGCTTCCATCTGCGGTGCATCCATTGCCAATGATCGGGGTATTGGCGGATGTAATCTTCAAGGATCTTGGTATGTCGGCGGGTAAGTTCGTTGATGTTGTCTTCCGTTGCCCCGTCAAGATCGTCGGTTTTCACTTCCACGAAGAAACTGCGGTAGGTTCCGTCCGGCTGGCGGGCATTGAACGAATAGATCATCGGTGCGCCGGTGCGGAGCGCAAAAACAGCCGGTCCCTGGTGAGCAGAAGCATCGCGACCAAAGAATTTAGCATACAATCCATCCTCCGGTCCGCTTTGATCGGGGAGGATGCCGACAATTTCCCCTCGCGAAAGTGCACGCATCACCTCGCGCACGGAGACTCCCATCGGGATCACCTTGATCCCGGTTGTCCCGCGAAGGCGATTGATCTCTTCATCTACCAGCTCGTTCACCTGCGATTGGACGATCACGGAGACAGGATAACCGCCCGCCGCGGCGGCGGCCATCGCATTCAACTCCCAGCTCCCGAAGTGCCCAGAAAGCGCGATAATGCCTTTACCTTTATTGTACGCCGAACGCAACAAATCGAGGTTTTCAATCCGGACAACACGCAGCATCTCTTCGCGTGAAAGCTTGGGCGAATAGAGAAGTTCGAACATTGCAATGCCGAAATTCTCGAAGGAGCGCCGTGCAATGCCGACTCGTTCGGTTTCGGTTTTTTCCGGAAAGGCGTGGCGTAGGTTATCGGGCGCAATTGCCCGCCGTTTGCTCATCGTCGCGTAGGCGATACTGCCAAGCGCTGCGCCGGCGCGCTGGGTCGATTTCAGCGGCATCCCCTGCGCTATGCCCTTGATCAGCCGGAATGCGAAATACTCAAGCCGCGCGCTCATCGTTCGTGCGTTTGGCTGCGGTCAGTTCGTTTTGGCGGCGTACTGTTGGTACCAGTTATCGTTACGGATTTCGTCCCTGTGGGTAGAATTGACCAGTGTGTACTGGCCGATATTGTTCTGATCGACGAACACAAAAATCACGCCGCCCTGGATCGCATTGTAATGCCAAATTTCGTACGGATTGCTCTCGCTGGAACTTGGGAACTGTTCGATATCGTCGTACGGCCCGTACATAATATACACCCTGCCCCGATCGGTCTTCCATCCCTGGCGGAAAGCCTTCGTGAAGTGCTCATTGGCATACTCGACCCGCTTAATATAGATTTGCTTGTACTCCGTCGCACCCATGCCCGTGCGCGCCGTTTGTTTCTGCCAGAATTCGAACAAGAATTTCCGCTTCGCATTTACATCTTTGAGATGTTCGTATTGCACGCGGTCGGGTTCTAAAACGATATAGCGCGCGTATTGGTATTCCTGATCGAGTTCTTTTTCGGTGAGGATAGCGTATTCGCTCGTTGCATAATCCTGCGAACTGCCGCCGACATATGAACTGCTATCAATACTGCCGGGCTTATAGATATAGAACTTCTTCGATGCGGAGGCATACTCAGTCCCTGCCGAATCGGTCAACTTTACCTGCAATGTGTACGAGCCGCTCGAATACGCAGTGATATTCACTTTGCCAACTTCGACGCTGGAATTATTGAGACGCTGCTTGTTCTTATCGGCAGAATACATTTCCTTCATGCGTCCATCGGTAATCGTTGTCCGGATTGAGACGCCGGTTTGCATCGCCGGCT
>DATGFY010000156.1:0-1999 GCA_035308785.1 Bacteroidota bacterium
CGTTCAACTTGCTTGCTCGCTCGGACTCTCTTCACAATGTGGAACTTCCGCTGATCTATGCCGGTGTTTCGTCCTCAGACCGCAGACGGCGTGCCATGGAGGCGCTCACCGAAGTGGGCCTTGCCGAACGCGTTCATCATAAGCCCAATGAACTTTCCGGCGGCCAGCGCCAACGCGTTGCCGTAGCGCGCGCGCTCGTCAGCAAACCCTCGATCATTCTTGCCGACGAACCGACGGGTAACCTCGATTCGAAAACAGGCGATGAAATCATGGCTCTCTTCGCCGAGATCCACCGCCAGGGCAATACGATTATCCTTGTCACGCACGAAGAATCAATCGCAGAGAACGCGCACCGGATCATCCGCATCCGCGACGGCGCGGTTGCGAGTGATGAACTCGTGAAGCAGCATACCGAACAGATGGCTGTCGCTTCGTAAATACTCCGGAAACAAAGGAACAACCCCATGAATTTCTGGCTGGAAGTAAAAGAAGGGCTTCTTATCGCATTGTTCGCGATCCGCGCGAACAAAATGCGCTCGATCCTCACGACGCTCGGCATCGTTATCGGGATCGTTTCGGTCACGCTGATGGCAAGCGCGATCGAGGGATTGAACCGGTCGTTCGAAAAGAGCGCATCGGCCTTCGGCGCAAAGGTGCTCTACGTGGGGAAATGGCCGTGGGTTAATAACGACGACGATTGGTGGAAGTTCCGCAACCGCCGCGACATGAAGGTGGAGTATGCCGCATTTATCCAGCAGCATGCGACCTCCATTGATGCGGTCGCACCGACAGTCTCGACCTTGCGCGATGCACGCTATAATTCTCAACTCATGATCGGGGCGTTCGTGACCGGAACGACCTGGGGGTACCAGCGCGCTTCGGGTACGACGATCATCGACGGCAGATTTTTCTCGCAGCAGGAATCGGACGGCGGTACGCCGGTCTGTATCATCGGCGCGAATGTCTCCGATAATCTGTTTTTGGGTCAGGATCCGATGGGCAAAACAATCAAAGTGGGTGGATTCCCCTATACGGTGATCGGGCTGATGGAAAAACAAGGAGGGATGTTCGGTTCATTCGCCGCGGATAACCGGGTGTATGTCCCGATCAATTCATTCATGAACCAATTTGGCGGCCACCGCGATGTGACCCTCAATGTTCGGGTGGCAAGCGATAAAGACCTTGACGATTCGAAAGAAGAGCTTCGCGGCATCATGCGCCTTGCGCGCCATCTGAAACCATCGCAAGAAGATGACTTCAGCATCAACCAGCAAGATTTGCTCTTGCAGGTGTTTAACTCGTTTACCTCGGTCATTGCAATCATCGGATTCTTTATCACCGGGTTGTCGCTGTTTGTCGGCGGCATCGGCATAATGAATATCATGTATGTTTCCGTGACAGAGCGGACAAAAGAAATTGGTATCCGCAAAGCAATCGGTGCAAAACGGCGGACAATCCTGCTGCAGTTCCTTGTTGAATCTGCAATCATTTGTCTTATCGGCGGATTGATCGGGTTGGTGATCTCGTATCCGCTGAGTTTGATTGTCGATCAGGTGCTGCCGACATCGATGCCGATCTCTGTTGTGGCGCTGGCAATCTTTATTTCCCTTGCGGTCGGCGTGATCTCCGGATTTTTGCCGTCGAACCGCGCCTCCAAGCTCGACCCCGTCGATGCACTCAGATATGAGTAAACCGATAAGTAATCAATAACATAAAAATAACCAATAATCAATTTCCAATAATCAAACAAATCCCAATTTCGAATTTCCAAGGACCACGATGACATTTCGGTGCGATTATTTGAATTTGAGATTTGGAGATTGTTTGGTTATTGGTGCTTGGTCATTGGAAATTGAATAGCCTATGTACGTTGCCGTAGAAAAAATAGCGCTTAATCTCAAAGAAAGTTTCGCAATGGCCCTTGCGGCGTTGCGCACAAACAAGATGCGCTCGATCCTGACCTTGTTGGGTATCGCAGTCGGCGTTTTTTCGATCATCG
>DATGFY010000157.1:0-3159 GCA_035308785.1 Bacteroidota bacterium
GCGGCATCGAAGTGGCAAACTCCGTCACCTCAATCGATTTTTCCACCTCCGCCCGGGCCTCGCTCATCACCTTGCCGTTTTCTTCGCTGACGAGCGCCGAAAGTTCGTCAATATGTTTTTCCATGAGTGTTTTGTAGCGGAAAAACACCTGCACCCGTTCTTTGATCGGCATCGCCGCCCACGCCGGCTGCGCCGCGCGAGCCGATTCGACAGCACGGTTCACGTCGTCTGCGCCGCACAGCGGCACTTGCGCAATGATCGCCCCGGTTGCAGGATTGGTGACGGGAAGGTAGCTGCCGTTCGATGTCGATGGCGCAATTTTCCCGGCAACGAAGTTGGAGAGTTTCGTTATAGGTTTTTCAAGTGTTGTGCTCATAATAGGATTCCAAATTCCTTAACTATAAATACCGTGCTTTTCCTTACCGAACTCTCCCTAAATCCCTCTCTTGATAAGAGAGGGACTGATGAGTTCAAAGATTTTTATCAAGTCAGCCCCTCCCTTCGCAAGGGAGGGGTTGGGGAGAGTTCGGTTTGGGCCATACATACCTTGACGTGTTATTGGTTTTTCCAATCTTTAAGGTTGTTGTTGCGAATCTTAATGAATGGCTTGTGGCTACGTTGGCGACAAAGTTCGTTCACGTTTTGATCCTTGCGATAAATATGTCTAAGTATACCCTCAAGCTCTGTTACTTCGTCTTTGGACACGTTGTCCCAAACTTCAAAGAATGAGAAATAATCCCATTTATTACCTTTTCGTTTACTGCTCTTATGACTATTTAATCGTCCATGAATTCCTGCTTTTGCTCCCCCCGCCATTCCAACGTAGACAACTCTATAAGTGTCTCCGCTTTCTTTCTTTAGAAGAGTATAGATACCTCGGGTATTACGTGGAATATATCTAACTTCCGATCTTGGACACCCTTCTGCACATCTCTTGAAGAATAATGACTTCGCTAACGGCATTTCAGACTCCTTCCTATAAAACCTATTCAGTATGATTGCTAAACATTGTGAATTAGAACCAACTGAATAATAGAACGCTTCGACTTAGGAAAAGTTTTATTTTTTTGCCAATCCCCATCCATTGTGCACACTGTATGGGGATTGCTTCGTCCCACGTCCCGCATTGCGGGACGTGATCCTCGCAATGACGCGTATGCTTCGCGAGAGCGTCGGCGGTTACGCCGCAACCGCCTGATCCGCAATCTTCAGCGCGGCATCGAGGGCGTTAACGCCCTGATCGATTTCTTGTTCGGTGATGATGAGCGGAGGAGCGATGACGAAATGGCTGACCCATGCCTGGATGAATACACCGTTCTTCATCATTTCGGCGGCGACTTTATCGACCAACAACGGCGTGCCGCTGACTTTGTCTTTATACGTATTGAATCCCTCGCGCGTCTCTTGGTTTTTCACCAGATCAACAGCCCAGAATAACCCGAGACCGCGCACTTCGCCGATCGATTTGTGTTTGGCTTTGAGCGCGTGGAGCTTCTTACCCATGTATTCGCCCATCGTGTTCGCGCGCTCGATCAAATTCAAGCGTTTGTATTCATCGATTGCAGCAACGGCGGGAGCAAGCGTTAACGGGTGCGCTTCGTACGTATGGCCGTGCGAGAAATAATGGTCTTCAAAGAAATCGCCGATTTTCTTCGTCGTTGCGCAGAGGCCGAGCGGGACGTAGGCAGTAGTAATGCCTTTTGCGGTCGTGAGGATATCGGGAATGACGCCCCAGTTATCCATGGCGAACCACTTGCCGGTTCTGCCCCATCCGCTCATCACTTCATCGGCGATCAAGAGCACGCCATGCTTATCGCAAATCTGCCGGAGCCGGGGGAAATATTCCTTCGGCGGGATCAGTACGCCGTTTGTGCCGACGACCGGTTCGACGAGTACTGCCGCCACATCGCTCTCGTTCTCGATCATGTGCTCGATGTATTCGACGCACGCGATGCCGCATTCGGGATAATGATGGTTGATCGGGCATTTGTAGCAGTTCACCTCGGGTGCGAAGATCACTCCCTGCACTTTTCCGGCGGGCTCCATCGCCCAGCGGCGCGGATCGCCCGTTGCGGCAATCGATCCCATGGTCGAGCCATGATAGGAACGGTAGCGCGCGATGATTTTCGTTTTGCCCGTGTACATTCGCGCAATCTTGAATGCCGCTTCGTTTGCTTCGGTGCCGGAGGTGGCGTAGAAGAATTTTTCCAGGCCGGCGGGCAACACTTCGAGCAATCGTTTGGTGAGTTCCGCGCGCGCCTTCGTCGCAAAACCGGGCGCAATGAACGCAAGCTGGTTCGCCTGCTCTTCGATCGCCTTGATGACCGCCTTGTTCTTGTGGCCAAGCGATACGCACATCAACTGCGCGGAGAAATCGAGGTAGCGCTTGCCGGTGGAATCGACAAAGTAGCACCCTTAGGCATCGACGATTTCGAGCGGCTTCCAGTTCTTCTGAAAGCGCCACGTGCCGTAGGTGTAGCGGCTGGTGACTTCGGAGTTGGTAAGTTCGGGAGTGGTTGGCATCGGCGTTCTAAGACAATTCACTCGATATGGGCAGGTACATTTCGGGACGGCGGTCGCGGTAGAATTGCCACACGTTGCGCACTTCCTGGATCTCATCGAGATTCAGATCGGACACCACAAGCTCATCCTTATCGCGGGCGGCCTGGGCGATGATTTTTCCGCGCGGATTGCAGAAATAGCTCTTGCCGTAAAATTCGCCGATGTTCCACGGCGCTTCGGTGCCGACTCTATTAATAGCGCCGACGAAATAGCCGTTCGCTACTGCATGCGCGGGCTGTTCCAGTTCCCACAGATATTCCGATAACCCTGCCACTGTTGCCGATGGATTGAAAAGAATCTCCGCGCCGTGCAGGCCAAGGATGCGCGCGCCTTCCGGGAAATGTCGGTCGTAGCAAATATAGACGCCGATCTCCGCAAAGGCTGTCTTAAAGGTTGGGTACCCGAGATTGCCCGGCTTAAAATAAAACTTTTCCCAGAATCCGGGATCGCAATGGGGAATATGCGTCTTGCGGTATTTGCCCAGATATTTGCCGTCGGCATCGATCACCGCGGCGGTATTATAATAGACGCCGGTAATTTCTTCTTCATAGACAGGCACAATCAGCACCATCGAATATTTCTTGGCAAGCTCCTGCA
>DATGFY010000158.1:0-4078 GCA_035308785.1 Bacteroidota bacterium
CCCACGCCGTTCCCAACGCTGCAACATAGACTGTATTCTGATCGCGCGGATCGACGATGACGCGGTGAATGTTCCTTGTTGCATCGAGACCCAGGTGAACCCACGTATGGCCTGCATCCCAGCTTTTATAGACGCCGTTGCCGGATGATTGGCTGTTGCGGGGATTTCCTTCGCCCGTTCCCACCCACACGATATCCGGAGTCGGCTGTTCTATTGCCACCGCGCCGATTGATAGCACGCTCGCGCTATCGAAGACCGGCTTCCACTCGGTGCCGCCGCTTGTCGATTTCCATAACCCGCCCGAAGCCGTGCCGATGTACATGATCTCGGGATTCTTGTTGACTACGTCAACCGCAGTCACCCGCCCGCTCATTGCCGCCGGACCGATGCTGCGCGGTTTCATGCCCTTCATTTTTTCCATGTCGATCTTCTGCGCCGATGCGGTAAACGCGGAAAGCGCAATCAACAGACATAACCAGATGTTGTAACGTAGTCCCAAATGCTGCATGTGTTAACCTTTCGACTGATAGTGGTTGGTGGTGAGAACTCTTAATATAGTAAAGCCCGCTTTAAAGTCACAGATCGACGCCTTCTAGGTAACCTCCCAATTTCAGAATAAAAGTGTCGTTCTCGCCCCATAGTCATTGCGAGGCGTGGCCGCATTGCTGCGAAGGGTCGCAATTGCCCTCGTCTTCGTAGCACCCCCTGAGTGTCATTCCCGCGTGCTTCTAGCGGGAATCCAGCTTGCCCGCCGTCTTTTTGGAGGGAGTCGTTTCTTTTCAATAGTCCATCTATTCTTTAAAAAAACATCTTTTTTCTCAACCCCTATCCTCTGTATTTTCTTGCCCTTAGGCATGAAAAAGTATGAAAAAAATAGGGGGTTTTTGATCACTTTTTCATCATTTCCTCTGTAACTGCTTCGCCCATAAATACTTACAGCCGCACGTTTTTGAGTATTTTCCATTTTCCCCCGCCTCCGGCGGATTCCATGTTCAATATCTTTGCCTCTGACAAGTATATACACTTCCTTAGCATGCCAGTCAAGAGAAAAATGAATAGTCACGGAAGTTTATAAAGAATCTGCCAATCAGGGTAAATAACAGCTAAACGTATTTTTGTGTATACGAAGGAAATGAGAAAAAGTGGCAGGAAAAGATGAAAAAATTACGCCTCGATTCATCGAGGGAAAGAATAGCACGGGGGCTCAATTGATTCAGGGTCCGATTAATCGTTCTAACAGCCTCTTCGTCGCCCTCACTCCATTCTCGCAGGTATCGCTCCCCTCGTACTCGATTCCGATGTAGCCGTCATATCCCGCCGAATGGACGATCTCCATCATGCGCGGATAATCGATTGTCGATTCATTGCCCTCGGCATCGAACGCAAACGATTTGGCGCTCACAGCTTTTGCGAACGGCATTAGCTCAGTGATGCCTTGATATTTATCATACTCCTCGGTGTCGCTGATGCGCCAATTTCCGAAATCCGGCAGCGTCCCGCACATCGGATGATTCACTCCGCGGATCACCGAGGCCAGCAACGCACCGTTGCTGGATAATCCGCCGTGGTTTTCCACAATCACGTTGATGCCGAACTCTTCCGCATGCCGCACCAGCCGACCCAATCCATCGACCATGAGTCTGCGCTGCTCCTCAGGCGTGCCCGTGCTGCGCGCATTGACACGGATCGAGTGGCAGCCGAGAATGATCGCCGCATCCACCCACTTGTAATGATTTTCAACTGCTTGGGTTCGCAACTTATTATCGGGATCGCCTAAGTTCCCCTCGGCATCGCACATAATCAAAAGCGATCGCACCCCCGCATCCTCCGCGCGCTGATGTACCTCTGCCACATACGCCGGACTCGCATCTTTGAAGTAGGTGTTCACATATTCCACCGCCTCGATAGAGAATTTATTCTTCGCCATCGCGGCGAAATCGAGATGATGAAGTCTTCCCGCGGCTATTTCTCGGTGGAAGGAAGACTCTGCAAGCGAGATTCTCTTATTGCCGATTTCCAATTGCCAATTGCCGATTTAGAAGATACTTGTGGGCCGGATTCTTATTTGTTCTTCATCGCGGACTTTCTTGATGCGGCCATAATCCTTACCAGTTCGTTCGCTTCTTGAAGTAATGGTTCAATGAGCTTGGCATCGATGATTTTCCCGTCAATGAGTAATTCCAACCAAAAGGCCGATTCGTCGGCTTCTTCCTCGACCACGCCGATCTTTGCAATAAACTCCGCCCGTGATCGCGAACGACACGCTGCCCGGTAATTAGCGCCAACCGATGTGCCTGACCGAATCAATTGTTTGCCAATAGCCCAACCCGCAGGTTTCTTAGGCAGTGCTTCAACTAATTTCATTATCCGCAATGCAAAAGTCTTCGTACGCTGTTTAAGCTCAATCTGATCCATCTCTCGTATCTGTTAAATTGGCAATTGGCAATTGGAAATCGGCAATGTGCTCACACCAGATCAAACCCCTCCACCCTAGGAATAATCCCCTTCTCATGTCCCAATTGAAAGAGCAGCTCGAGCGCTTTCTTTCCTTGCTCGCCCATATCGATCGTCAGATCGCTCACGTACATCTTTACGAACCGCGCGCCCAATTCTTTGTCGATCCCTCTGCCCCATTGCATTGCGTAGGGGATCGCTTCATCCTGATGATCGTAGCCGTACGCGATACTCTCGCGCAAGCCGCGCGAAAGCTGGTAGGCCAATACCGTACCCAAGTCTTTCCGCACGAGATCCAATCCCAATGGGAGCGGAAGGTTATCGGTCTTCTCCTGCCACAGTTCGCCGAAATCCAGCACCTTGTGATACCCAAGCGACTTGTACGTAATCTGCCCTTCGTGGATAATCACGCCGGCATCGACTGTCCCGTCATCGATCGCACCCATGATTTTATCGAACGGCAGATCCACATTTTTGATCCCGTCGGTGAAAATCTTGAATAGCAGCGACGCAGTCGTCAGCGGACCCGGCGTCCCGATTGTTTTCCCGCGCAATTCATCGAGTGTTTTGTATTTCCGCGAGATCATCACCGGTCCATACCCCTCGCCCATGCTCGCGCCCGTTTTCATGATCCAGTATTTGTCCGATACATACGGATAGGCATGCGCTGATATCGCCGTCACTTCAAGCTCGGCCGTTTTCGCGCGGACGTTCAGCGATTGGATATCTTCCAATAAATGCTCAATGCGGATGCCGTCGAGCTTCACCTTCCCGCTCGCCAAACCGTAAAACATGAATGCGTCGTCGGGATCGGGGCTGTGGCCCACGCGGATAATTCGTTCTGTGCTCATCGTTCCTTTATGATTGATATTTAATAAGATACGGAATTACTAGCGTTATCAAAAAAGCCCGTCATTCCGTCCGCCCCGGGCGGATTGTTTCGGAATCTTAACGGATTAGATCTCGAAATAAGTTCGGGATGACGAATAGCGTTAAGAGGCTTTCAATCGCAAATCGGCAATTTGTTCTTTGACTTGCAATCCTTCCACCCATCGTGTATATTATGAATAGAAAGCAACCGTTAGGGGTGTTGCGGAGAAAAACCGCGACTGAGATGATACCCTAAAACCTGACCTGGATAATGCCAGCGTAGGGAAACGTCAATTGGTGAGTTTATTAAACCGTTTTCTGATTTTTCCCGCGTGGATTATTGGAAGCGGTTTTCGTGTTTATGAGGCAAGCACCAAGATCCAAGCGCCAATCCGCTCGCGGCGGACCAACAAAATCTCAATACCAAATACTCAAACGCAAGGAAATTGTGGAATTGAAATTTGAACTTTTATTGGAGCTTGGCTCTTGGCGCTTGGAACTTCTTCGTTTTACCGAAGCATGGTCCGTCGCGTTCTAACAATCGCCGGCTCCGATCCCAGCGGCGGGGCGGGTATTCAGGCGGATCTGAAGACGTTTTCCGCGCACAAGGTGTACGGCATGTCCGTTCTTACTGCGGTCACGGTGCAAAATACGCTTGGGGTGTCAGAGGTATTCGAGATTCCCGATGAAATCATCGGCGCGCAGTTCGATGCAATTGCGGAAGACATCGGCATCGATGCAGCCAAAACCGGCA
>DATGFY010000159.1:0-3981 GCA_035308785.1 Bacteroidota bacterium
CGTTCTGTAAAACGAAAGCTTCTCTTGCAGCCGATGGACAGCGCGGAAGAGATACGACTTAACGGTTCCTTCGGCAATATCCAGCGTTTCGGCAATTTGTTGCAGGGAGTAATCGTGATAATGTCTCAGGACAAAGACCGAGCGTTCTTGATCGGTCAGGACATCGAGAGCGGAATCGATGTGGCTCTGAATCATGGATGAATCTGCTGTCCGGTCGGGGAGGGGTGCGGCGGAGACGGGTTCTCGGTTCGCCGATTGATTTTCATCCTCGTTTCCAAGACGCACGTCATGCTTTTTTCCCGCTACCGATCTGCCGTGATCCATACATGTGTTCACGGTGATGCGATGAAGCCATGTGCTCCACTTGGCGTCGCCGCGGAAATCCGCAAGCGCGCGAAACGCTTTGATAAATACATCCTGAGAGAGGTCTTCCGCTTCAAGGCGGCTGCCGGTAAGATTATACGCCAGCCGGAACACCTGAAGCTTCGAGCTATCGACCAGTTCTGTGAAGGCCTTGGTATCGCCTGAACGGGCCCGCTCGACCAATCCGCGGACAGCAGCTTCATCTATCACTTCTTCTCCTGATTCTATAGAGTAAGACGCAAGGGTTGGCGCAAAGGTTTACAGGAATATAGTGGAAAAGAGGCAAAAAGTAGCGCGACCCAATAGGATCCGGAGAGGGAATTGGAAGAATCGTACGATTTTTCTATAATAGACAGGCATACTAGTATCGTAATTCAAACATTATGGTCGAAATGAAAGATAGCCAATATCCATTACTTGTCAATTATCTGAAAGGCAACTGTGTCTTTGTTGACTTAGGCTCGGCGGGCGCCGAAGGATTCAAGGCCCCCCTGGGCGGGCTCGCCAAGGCAGTCACATTTGTGGAACTGGATGCGGCGTCGCTATCTTCGTTGGGAAGCGCGGAGTTCTTTCAAATGCATAAGATTGGCAAGGGAGTTGCCGGGGCACCCGGAAAGCGGTTGTTTTACCATCGAAAGTTTCCTCCCTGCTCCTCTTTACTTAAACCGAATATCGACTTGATCCAAGAGTACGGTCTGGAAGATTATTTTGTAGAACTCGGCAGGACGGAAATGGAGTGCACAACGCTGAACGAGATATTGGAAGATCTGAAGATCAATCGGGTCGATTTTCTGAAGACCGATCTTGAAGGGCTCGATTTCGAAGTAATTTCCTCCTCGGAGGGCATCGTCAAATCTAGCCTTGTGATTCAATGCGAGGCAAGGTTCCTGCCCATTTTTGAAGGTGAGCCTCCGTTCTTCGAGATCGCGAAACATTTGGAAGCACGAGGATTTGACCTGATTACCATTCATCCCGAAGTGTGGAAATACAACACAGCGCACCGACTGCAGCAACGCGACGGCAGGCTGGTCATGGCGGATGCAATTTTCTTCTTGCGTCCCGATCATGTCCGGAAATTGTTTGGCTCGGATTGGTCCAAGGCAATGGTGAAGCAGGCGATCATCGCGAAGGCCAACCGGATGCATAATTTCGCCGAACGGCTTTTTGAGATGGTGCAGGGGAGTCTTGACGTTCAACTCCAAAAGGAATTGGCGGGTTTTATCAACAGCGTGAACGGCGAACAAAGCGCGTTGCAGGGTTTGGTTACGATGATGCTGCCTCATCCGCTGCTCGCACGGCTCGTGCGGCGTGCGAATAGGGGCTTTTCGAAGCTTTACAAAGCAACACGGGTACTGGATCATTTGCCGCACATCGGATCGCTGTAAGTTTGGCCTGCAAGCGGAAGATGTACTTGAGGGTCTTTGCGGTTCGGCGGAGATGTGTTTCGTTGGAACCGGCCCGCCCGGCCAATCTTCGGACCGCTACTTCATGCATCAGTTCTTAACCTGATTTTAGAGAATAAGATGCACTGTTCCGACCAAATGTTTACAGGAATATAGGGGAAATCAGGAAAATTAAGGCGCAAATCGCCATAATTATTGTTTTCAGATCTCATTTGTGTTCTTGTGATTAATTAAGTATTTTGATGGAGACAAGTCGCACTAACAACTATTCTAGGGAAGGAGCTAGTTATGAAAAAAGGGTGGGCGCTGTTTATCGTTCTAAGCATTATCCTCTTATCTGATTGTAAAGATTCAAGTCCAAATCTAAATTCCCCAAATCAACATTCACAAGGGACGATCCGTATCGGTTTTTCGGAGGCACCGTCGGCTGTAGCGGTAATACAGGCGACGATCTCGCGTCAAGACTATCAGTCCCAAACGATAGCTCTGTCGTTAACAGATTCGAATAGATCTGCTCAAGGCAGCTTCACCGACGTTGTTTCGGGGACATGGCATCTCGTGGTCAACGCGTTGAATTCGGGAAGTGTCGTTCTCTATACGGGTCAAACCGATGTCGTTGTGGCCGCTTCTGAGACATCAAATGTTACGCTGACGCTGCAGCCAGCGACGGGCGTAATCGAGATCACCGTCAATTGGGGAAATGGAAACGGTCCTCTCGTCTATTTACCGCTCAATGGTAACACCGCAGATTCCAGCGGGAATGGGAATAATGGAACATCAAGCAATCCAATGTATGCTACCGACCGCTTCGGAACTACGGGAGCTGCATACTCATCCAATGGAGTGGATAACGATATTGTCTTACCGAACACATTAAACATTGTCGGTGGTCTTACGGTCGCTTTTTGGATGCAAACGACCTCAGTCGATTCAAATTCGTGGCCCTATGGGACATTTCTTGTCGATCGCGACATTTGTTACCTTCATCATGACTGGACGGTGTGCATGGGGCTTGGTGGAAAAATTCAATTTAATACCGGCACCGATGATAGCGATTGTACTCTCAATTCCGTCAGTTCCGTCAATAGCGGCACGTGGACATTCGTCGTCGTTGTGAGAGACGAAGGCAACAACATCAAAAAGATCTATGTTAATGGCCAGCTCGACAATTCGCAGGCCTTCACCGGTGGAGATTTTACAAATACCGATGTACCGGTCCTGATCGGTGCAGCGAACTGTTACACCGATACGCACACATATTATCATGGAAGTTTAGATGACATTCGCATTTATAGCCGCGCTCTTTCCGATTCGGAGATTACCCAACTGTTCCAGAATAATAATCGAGCGGGTGGGTAGAAACGGATTTCTGTCAGAGCGGGTCGTGGCGTAGTATGGGTCCAGGAGAAGTTACAAGCGCCAAGATCTTAGATGGATTGTTTAGAGATTTACAATCAGATGCTTCTATCCTTGATGTCGGATGCATAGGATTTCATCAATATAAGAGATCTCAACTGCTCGGATTCAAGAGCCACCATCATTACGGCGTTGATTACGCGTCTCCCTCAGGCGACTTGCCGCCTGCTTTTGTGTTTAAGCACGCGGATCTGAACAAAGACCCAATGCCGTTTGAGGATGACTTTTTCGATCTCATTATCGCAAGTCATATCATTGAGCACCTTGCGAACCCAATCGAATTCTTTGCGGAGTGTGCCCGGGTGTGCAAACCGGGTGGTGTAATTTATTTTGAAGCGCCATCTGAGCGATCATTAATGATTCCCGGGATGCCATTCCGTTTCGAGAGGTTTTATTCGACGTCATATTTTGACGATCCAACCCATATGTTCCGTCCGTGGACTCCGCAAGCATTCTATCGGTTGACTAAATATTTTGGTTGTGAGCCCTTACGAACGGGGTACTACACCTCGACTAAAGTTCGGTTATTATTTCCCTTGCTTCTTTCTTATGCACTGATTACCCGCAATCCCGGACGACTGGAGAACTGGGTGTGGCGGGCTTTTGGATGGGCGTGTTACCTCGTTGTCCAGAAGCCGAAAGAAATGCGAGGAAAGCCCGTTTTTGAGTATTTCTACCCGGAGGGGAGAACCTAAGCAGAAGGCGGCGGCGCAATCTTCCGCGTTGGAATGACCGCTCGAATCGCAAGTAAAAAGCAAAAGCCCATCCCGTGAACCGATGTTCGCGCGGGATGGGCTTT